>JAFUBE010000756.1 GCA_017460365.1 Eggerthellaceae bacterium | reverse complement strand
GGGCCTTCGGCAACAAGCGAGCGCACGGCATGCAGTATCTCTTCGCGGGAGCCGTAATTCACGGCGACGACCAACGTCATGCCGTCGTTGTCGTGCGTTTTTTCCCATGCCTGATCGAATGCACGCCGGGTGTCGGCGGGAAGCCTCGAACTGTCGCCGATGGTCTTCACGCGCACATGCTCTTCGTGAAGGCCGTCGACTTCGGCGAGCATCGTCTTGGCGAACAGCTCCATGAGCCCCTCGACTTCTTCGTCGGGACGCTTCCAGTTCTCGGTGGAAAACGAGTAGATGGTGAGGTAGCGCACGCCGGAATCGCTGGCCGCGCGTATGGTTTCGCGCACCGCCTCGATGCCCGCCCGGTGCCCGCGCAGCCGGTTGAGCGCGCGCTTCTTCGCCCAACGCCCGTTGCCGTCCATGATGACGGCCACATGTTCGGGCACACGCGCTTCGTCGAGCGCATGCGGGTCGAGCCCCTCGGGAGGATCGGGGTATATTTCTTCAATGGGCTTAGCGAACATGACCTACCTCGCAAACGGAATACGGTGCGGACCGCTAAACCTCCATGAGCTCGGCTTCCTTGGCCTTGAAAGCCTCTTCGATTTTGGCAATGTACTTGTCGGTGAGCTTCTGCACGTCGGCTTCGCCCCCGCGCAAGTCGTCTTCGGTGATGTCGCCGGCCTTTTCAGCCTTGCCGAGCGCCGTGTTGGCATCGCGGCGCGCGTTTCGCACGGCCACGCGCGCTTCTTCGGCGTAACCCTTGCACTGCTTGGCAAGCTCGCGACGGCGTTCCTCGGTGAGCTCGGGGAACGGAAGGCGGATGACCGACCCGTCGTTGCTCGGCGTCACGCCCAGATCGCTTTCCATGATGGCCTTTTCGATGGGCTTGAGCGCGCCTTTGTCCCACGGCTCGATCACGAGCAGACGGGCGTCGGGCGTCTTCACGCCGGCAATCTGGTTGATCGGGGTCATGGCACCGTAGTACTCGACCTTGATGCGGTCGAGCACGCGGGCGTTTGCACGACCGGTCCGCACTGCGGCGAACGAATTGCCGAGGGCTTCCAGGGAGTTTTCCATGCGCTCTTCGGCCGTCATCATGATTTCATCGTAATCCATGGTGTTCGCTCCTATTCCACTATCGTGCCGACGTTTTCGCCTTTCAGGGCACGGGCGATGTTGCCCCGCCGCGTGAGGTCGAAGACGATCATCGGCATGTCGTTGTCCATGCAAAGCGACGTCGCGGTCGCATCCATCACGTTGAGCCCCCTGTTGAGCACATCCATGTACGTGATGCGCTCGAACTTCACCGCGTCGGGGAACTTCACCGGGTCGCGGTCGTACACGCCATCGACTTTGGTGGCCTTCATCAAGCAGTCGACGCTGAGCTCGCACGCGCGCAGCGCCGCGGTGGTGTCGGTCGTGAAATAGGGGTTGCCCGTGCCCGCGGCCAGGATGACCACGCGCCCCTTGTCGAGATGGCGTTCCGCGCGGCGGCGAATGTAGGGCTCCGAAACCTCCTGCATGTTGATGGCCGACTGCACACGACTGTAGATGCCATGGCGCTCGAAGGCGTCTTGCAACGCAAGGGAGTTCATGACCGTTGCCAGCATGCCGATGTAGTCGGCCTGCGCGCGGTCCATGCCCTCGGCAGATCCCGCGAGCCCGCGGAAGATGTTGCCTCCCCCGACCACGATGGCCACCTGCACGCCGTCGCGCACGATCTCGCCGATCTGCTCTGCCAAATCGTCGACGACTTTCGGGTCGATGCCGTAGCCTTGATCGCCCGCAAGAGCTTCTCCTGACAGCTTGAGCAACACCCGCTTGTACTTGTAATCCCCAGCCATGGGCATCCTCCTCCGCCCTCGGTTCTAAACCGTAACCATCTTACCCGAATTCGACCCACAGCGAAAACGAGCGCAACAGAAAAGCGCCCCGCCCCGAAGGGCAAGGCGCTTGAGAGCCAGGCATGCACCGAGTTTGAGTTTACATGCCGAGCATCTTCAGAAGCTCTTCGAGCTGTTCGCTGTTGTACCCGCGGTTACTGCCTCCCGAACCGCTACCGTTGCCGTTCTGGTTCTGGTTTTGTTGCTGACTGCCCGAATCCGATGAGCTGCCGGCGTTTTCGTCGGAGCTCAGGGTGACGGGGATTTCGAGCGTCTGGCCGTTGCGGTTGACCGTCACCGTGACGGTGTCGCCGGGGTTGTGCTCGCGGACCTCGAGCGTCACGTCGGTGGTCGAAGTGATCTTCGTGTCGTCGACCTGCGTGATGATGTCACCCACTTTCAGGTCCGAGTTAGCGGCGCCGGTGCCCTCGGCGATCGAGCTGATGTAGGCGCCCGAAGTGGCCGTCAGACCGTAGCGCTGCGCGTTATTCGAGTTCACCGACGAGATCGAGACGCCGAGTAGCGCATGAGTCGGAGTCTTGCCATCGATGATCTGCTGTGCGATGCCCATCGCGTAATTCACCGGAATCGCGAAGCCCACGCCCGCATAGTCGCCCGAGTAGGACGAGATCATCGTGTTGATGCCGATGAGCTTGCCGTCGGCGTCGACGAGCGCGCCGCCGGAGTTGCCCGGGTTGATGACCGCGTCGGTCTGGATCATGTTCGGATAGTACGTGTAGTTGTTGGAAGTGCCGTAATAGTAGCTCGTGGAGTCGCTGTCGCTCATGATGGTCGACCTGTTCGTGGCGGACACGACGCCGGTGGCCACGGATTGCTCGAGGCCGAGCGGAGCGCCTACGGTCATGACCCATTCGCCGATGCGCAGGCTGTCGGAATCGCCGATATCGGCAGCGGTGAGGCCTTCGGTGTTGTCGACTTTCACGACCGCGACGTCAGAGCTGCTGTCGCCGCCCACGTATTTCGCCTCGCGTTCGTCGTCGCCGACCTTCACGGTGATCTTGCTGGCATTCTCGACCACGTGATAGTTCGTGATGATGTAGCCGTCTTGCGATATCACGACGCCGGAACCCATGCCGGACGCGCTGAGGTCGTTGGCGCTGTTCGTGTTGTACCCGTAGCCGAAGCCGTACCCGCTCGAAGACTGCTGGTAGTTGTACACGGCCACGACCGAGGGAAGCGCCTTCGCCGCAACCGCCTCGGCGAGCGTCTGGCCTTCCTCGACCGCATTGATCACGGTGGAATCGGACGTGCCCGTGACAGCGGAGGCCGATGTGGTGGCGGCGTTCGCGTTGTTCCAAGCCGCGAAACCGCCGAACGCAAGGGCGCACGCGAGAAGCGCGCCGAGGAAACCGAACAGGAACGTCTTGCCTGCGCCTCCTGTCTTTTGAGCAGGGGCCGCAGCATGCGCTGCTGGAGCTTGGGCATAGCTGTTGCGCTGCCCGCTGTAGGGGTTCGTCGGCGCTGGATCGCCATCCCCCACGTGGGTGGTCGTCTCACGGTAAGACGCACGCGGCGCCTCCGCTTGCGGCATGGTCTGCGTGCTGCCCATCGAATAGCCGTCGCTCACCGTAGAGCCAGGCGTGTCGAGCCCCGAGAAATCGGGCTCGCCGGCGCTCCGCATCTCGCTCGTCTGGAAAGGCTCGGTAGATGCGGCAGCCGAAGCGGGCTGGGTTTCTTGAGAGCCTGAGCGGTACGGCGGCTCAGGCGGTCTCGACGAGGGCGTCTGGGTCGAATTGTTGCCGTACGTGTAATCAGTCATGGTTTGCTCTCTCCTAACATCGATATCCTTGCAATGCATTGAAGCTAAAATAGCACGCCCGTAAAGGCGCACAGAAACTTCGACGATTCCGTAACCTCGGTGTAAGAGAGGGCGTTTTCCGTAACCTCGGCGTTACTTTGGAGTGACGCTTCCCGTCAGACACGCCCCGCCTGCCGCCGGGCCCAAACCGGCGCAATTCCGCAGAACCGCCCACTTGCCGCCGGGCCCAAGCCGGCGCAATTCCGCAGAACCGCCCCGCCTGCCGCCGGGCCCAAACCGGGGCAGCTCCGCAGGAAACTACCCCACTTACTGCCAGACCCAAAGTGGGGTAGTTTCCTGCGGAGCTG
>JAFUBE010000755.1 GCA_017460365.1 Eggerthellaceae bacterium | reverse complement strand
CAGCTTGCGCAGGTAGCGGGTGAGCTCCATCTTCGAATCTGTGACGAAATAGGTCCTCCGTGCGTCGATGAAGCCCGTTCTATCGAGTGTCCAGAACACTTCTTCGCCACTGAGGCCTTTTTCATACAGAGGCCTAGCAACCCTGTCAATTTCTGCCGACGTCAATTCCAGACCGCCGGTAACGTTCTCGAGTGACTCGTCGGGCATTTCCACCGGCTGCTCTACGTTCTTTGCTTCCATGGTGATCCCCTTTCCCTGAGCGCAACCTTCGCGCTCTTGGTGACTTCGTTAGAATACAACTTGAACTGGTTCAAGATTTCGAAGCGCTAAGTCCTGGCATGCTGATCTTTCTAGCGCCTCGGACGGATTCGAACTTGCCGGCACCAGGCTTGCGACTGCCCGCAGTTGCCGCTTACTTGTTCATGGTCGTGATTGTCCACTCGGTCCCGCAGTTCATGCACACGAAGATCCCCTCGCACCTATCGTCACCGACGGGGCCATCCTGGGTGTATGCGTTCCAGTTAACTCGACGCGCCCTGTTCAGCGTCCCGCAGTTCGGGCAATTGCTTTTGGTCGGTGCGTGAGCCGGCAAGTCATGAAAGGGCCACCAATCTCCCCCGGCGACCTTTTCCATCTCTTCCTCGGACAGTCCACGTTGATTTGCGTACCGCTCTTCTTCGTGCTCGGCCATTGCTGCTCCTTTCGCTCATCTGACGTTCCCACGCTTGCGGAAAAGCCGCTCCGTATGGTGCTGCGGAGGTGCTCTGAGTAATAATACGGCACAGTTTGCAAACTGTCTCACTGGTCGCAGCATTGAGTAAGCGAAAAGGTGCACTAAAGAGGAGGGGGGCGTTCATGGCCTTCTCTGACAGCTTCAAGAAGATAACAATCGGGTTGCGTCGAGTTAAGTGGTGTATGAGGGTCCATCGCCTTCGCGTGAATGCCGGATCCCCTCGTCCTTGAAACTTACGCCGCCTTCTCGAACTCGTCAAGCGCGACCATCATGATCACCTCGGCGCTCCTCATCACCTCCTCGTCCGGCGCGAAGTCGTCGATGCGGTTCTCGGCCCTCTCCAGCCCCAGCACGGGCTCCAGCGACTCCTGGGACATGAAGAGCCTGCCCGTCGCCCAGTCGGCGTTGATCTCGTCGATTATGCCGCCGAGGAGCCGCATGACCGAGCCCGTCGACGGGAAGGCCTGGACCACCTTGACGCGGCGCTTGAGCTCGAGGTTCATCCGCTCCTGCACGTTGTTCGTGCGGATCTTTATGCGGTGCTCCCGCGGGAACGACAGGTACGCGAGCGCGTCGACCTCGGCGTCCTCGAGGACCCTCGCGGCCGCCGGCGCGAACGACCCCAGCTCGTCGACCGCGCGGTGGTAGAGGGCGCGCACGAGCGCGGGCTCCGACTCCCTGAAGACGGGGGCCATGACCGCCCTCGCGCGGCGCTGGTCCCCCGCGCCGTCTATCTTGTCGAGCACGTCGCGCTTGACGTGCACGATGCAGCGCTGCCAGGTGGACTCCGGCCAGACCT
This sequence comes from Eggerthellaceae bacterium, assembly GCA_017460365.1. Lineage (GTDB taxonomy): Bacteria > Actinomycetota > Coriobacteriia > Coriobacteriales > Eggerthellaceae > UBA9715. Next base: position 989 of record JAFUBE010000755.1, on the reverse strand, counting down.
CGCCCACCGCCCTCACCAGGCCGCCGTGGGCGTCGGAGGTGACGAGGCGCACGTTGCGCACCCCGCGCTCCTCGAGGCCCTGCAGGAAGCCCCTCCACGACGCGTAGCTCTCGGCGTTGGCGCACGTGAAGCCCACGAAGTGGCGGCGCCCGTCGTCGCCGACGCCGATGGCCGTGATGAAGGCCTCCCTGCGCACGCGCCCGTTCACGCGGCAGCTCACGTAGGTGGCGTCCAGGAAGAGGTAGGCGAAGCGCATGCCCGACCAGTCCTTGGCCAGGAACGCGTCGACCTCGCCGTCGATCACGGCGCAGAGCCTGGAGACCTGGTCCTTCGACAGGGACTCCACGCCGAACTTCGCCGCCACCCTCTCGACCTTGCGCGTGGAGGTGCCGGTGACGTACATCTCTGCCACCGCCGCGGCCAGCGCGCGGTCGGTGCGGGACCAGCGCTCGAAGAGGTCCGTCGGGAAGTACGAGCCGCTGCGGAGCTTCGGCACCATGAGCGGCAGGGTGCCCACCGTCGTCTCGAGCTTGCGTTCCCGGTAGCCGTTCCGGCTGTTCACGCGCGCCTCGCTCCGCTCGCCGTAGGGGGCGCCGCAGGCCTCGTCGGCCTGTATCGACATGATCTCGTTGAGCACGGCGGCCATCGTCGTGTTCATCATGTCGCACAGGCTCGACGCGCTCTCCAGGAACCCGAGCAGAACGTCTCTCAGCTCGGGTGCGTCGTGGGATATCCTATTGGGGTTGACCATCGCTGTTCCTTTCTGTCTGTTTTGGCGAACCGACATTCTAGGACAAGCGATGGTCTTCTTCTCTCAATCCCTCATACACCACGGTTTGCGACGCGATCGTCTTGGCAGCTTCCCGAGGCGCCCGAGGTCCGGTTGCGTGCAATTCTCGCGACAAAAGACAGTTGGTGCCCGTGGGATCTGCACACAATCACTGACTTGATGGCTTCCTGAGATGCCCGAGGTCAAGTTGTGTGCACTT
>JAFUBE010000754.1 GCA_017460365.1 Eggerthellaceae bacterium | reverse complement strand
TGGAAGGTGACGGGCTGTGCGTCATGCACGACGACGCGGACGCCGTGAGGGCTCTCGAACGCGAGTTCGACGCCTACCTGGGGCTTTGCCGTCCGCTCGCGCAGGTCGTGCGCCCTGCATCGGGAGGCGACCTTGAATCGGCGCTCGCCGCCTATCGGAATGTCGATGACGCTATCGTGGCAGAGGCCGGCGGCGTCATCGTCTGCGCGCGCACGGGGCACGGCGCCCTGCTTGCGTCTGCGGATGCGGGCATCGCCTACCGCATCGACGAGCCGCGCCTGGTCGAAGCCATCGCGAGCTTCGCCGAGATGGCGGCACGGCAACGCATGGAATGACGAACTGAAACGCTCGCCCAGGGTGGATGTGTGCAAGCGCCCTATCCATGGTGCCTAGCCCGTGCGCACGAGGCCGCCTGAATTAGCAAGCTGCGCTGGCCGCCCGTGAGCGCTCCTTGGCAGAGGATGAGGAAAAGCTTGCCCAGGACAAGATCGACTTCGGCAGAACTCGGGCCAACGTGGAAAAGCGTACGGATGCCGAGTGGAGCAAAGCGACAAACACGGCGTTCAGCGCGCAGCAGGAACTACGTCGTGTGAACGACCTCGCATACGAATACGAGCGAGCGCTCGCTGCCGTGGAAAACTACGAAGATCCGGCCATGTGGCAAGCGAAGCAGTGGAAAGCACCTGATAAGTTCAGGCAGGAATCTGGGAACCCCAGAGCCACGATGTACGATTGGCTGCTCGCCACGGCAAATGGTCCGGGTGGTATGGAGTTCCAGAAACGCCATGAGGACTACCTGGCAAGCCGAGGCACGGCTGCAGATGCCGAGGCTCGCGTGCAGGAGATCATCGACCGTGCTGCTGCTGGCAAGAAAGCACGTGGATACGAGGTCGGCTAATGTATCGTGGTTATTACGACATAAAACGTACGCGACTCCATAATCCGCCGAACATTATTCCGCCGCAATGTGAACACCCTTACGTGGCCTGATGGACACTGTTCCGCCCAAAATGGACACCCGGTAACCCGACAGTCCCAGCAGCCCCGCGAACCCTCACGATCGTCCACGGCACGGCAAAGACGACCGTGCGCCCGATGATTGGAGGTGCCATATGGGCAGACGAATCAGCTACCGGGACATCTTGCGCCACCGGGCCAACGGCAGGAGCATCCGCGAGATCGCGGCCGCGTGCTCCTGCTCGAGCTCTGCGGTGCAGGACATCCTGGTCAGGGCGGAGGAGAACGACGTCGGCTGGGACGACGTTGCAGTGGTTTATCTCACTACCATTTGAGACCGCACTTGCCGCATCTTGACTCGCCCGTGCCCGGACAATACATGGTGCCCGTGTGTCCGCACCTGGGACAGCATCCATTCGACCACTGTCCACCACCGGCGATTCCGTCCAGCTGATCGTCGGTGAGCTCGAAGCCCTCTTCATGCGCCGCTTCCAATATCTGCTCCGGAGTCATTACTTTGTTGTACTCCTCCATATCTGATCCTTCCTCTCACGTTGGCATCTATCTTTCCCAAACAGTTCTTTACTTCACTATTCCTTTGTACGACAGAGTAGCCCTTTTCGTCTCATCATTTTTTGGTAAGTGGAATTACTAAATGCAACACTGTTGCGATTAACCTTGCAGGAGGAACCGCGCGAAGCGCGGAATCTAATGGGGCCGCGAAGCGGCCCTGCACTTCCCGCCTGCTGCCCCGCAAGCGCGCAGGCGCAGGCGGGGCCAAGCGCGAGCGCGTGGACCGCACCGGGCGGACCTATGACGACTTCAAGGCCCTGCCGGTAGGGGACCAGGCCCGCGTCGTGCAGGGCGATTCCGTCGAGGGCTTCGGGTGGAACGAGTCGGACATCCTGAGCCTGCACTTCGCAGCCCTCGTCTTCCAGCTCTACCTGAAGAAGGCCGTGAAGTCGAGCCCGGCCCCGGTCGTCGCCTGGCTCGACGCCATCGAGCGCGAGCTGGGCTCGCCCGAGGCCTTCGAGGAGGTCTTCGGGGTGCTGCTGCTCGACCGCGGCGCCGAGTTCGACGACTGGGCCGGCATGGAGCGGTCTTGCCTGGTCGGGGGCGCGAGGCGCTGCCGCGTGTTCTACTGCGACGCGCAGGACTCCAACCAGAAGTCGCAAGCTGAGAGGAATCACCAGAGGCTCCGCAGGATACTGCCGAAGAAGCGCAGCGACTTCGACAAGCTGAGCGTCTGGGACGTCGCCGTGTGCTGCAGCCACGTGAACTCCTACCCGCTCGCCCACAAGTCGGGCGCGTTCCGCCCGATCGAAGCCGCCGCGGCCCTGATCCCCCAGCACCTGCTCGACGCGCTGGGGGTCGAGCGCGTGCCCGCCGACGAGGTCGTGCTGAAGCCGTACCTCATGGCCCACGCCGTGGAACAGTAAGCCTTGAGGAAACGCCGGACCACAGCCCGGAGGGACGCGCACGACATAGCTTATCCCAGCGGCCCCGGGGCGTTGCGTGCAGTTTTGCAATTCCTAACCCGGGGGCTCGCGTCAGCATGCCCTTGTTCCATGCTCGGGGTGCCCGCGAATCGTCGGGCCGGGTCGTTTTTTCCTTCTTGCAAGGTTAAGCGCAACGTTTTCTCCCAGCTTTTGCAGGAGCAACTGCAACTGTTGCGGTTAGTCGTTCAGTGTTGCGGTTACATTTACAACCAACCGCTGCAGCGGCAATGGCGCGCGGCGTGGGGCGGCAGAGATGCGCGTGTTCCTATGTGATACATTCTGTAATTCTACAAGGACATCTCCAGCGCCTTCTCCAAATCAGCGGCAATCTCAGCGCCCTCGACCCTCAGGCTGCAGTCATCGGCTTTAGCGAACGCGAGCAGCGGCAAAGTTCCGTACCAGGCGACCTTGCCGTCGAAGACGGCTATCCCGGTCAGCGGGGTGTCGCTAATCATGACCTCGCAGCCCACACTTGAGAGCATCTCCGCGATGCTGGATTGCAACGCGAGCGACTTCTCGCCCTTAGGCTTCCTCAGGACGATTTGGACCACTATTCCCCGGGCGATGACAGCGGCGATGTCGGGCATCAGAGGTTCGACGAGCTTCGGGTTGGCATACGGCGCAGACACGGTGACGCGCTTGCCAGCACGCGAGAGGTCCGCTGTGAGCTCGGCGCGCCATGCATCGACCGTGATTATGCGAGCGCCCGGCCCATGCACCTCGGATTCCTCGGCTATCTCGTAGCCGAGCTTGGCGTAAGTCTTCAGCCGCCTCTTGTACATGCGCTCGAGCATGGGTACGCTCGTATCCACGTAGTCGTAGACGACAACGTCGTCCTTGCCCTCACGCTCGCGGTGCAGGCGTCCCGAGTACTGCGTGATGACGCCCTCCCAGGAATACGGCGAGGCGAGAAGCAGCGTGTCGAGCTGCGGCAGGTCGAAGCCTTCACCGATGTAGCTGCCGGTCGCCACGATCGCGTAGCTGACGCCGGCCGCGCCGCGCACCCGCTCGATCCTCTCGCGCTTCTCGCGTGCCGTGCCCTCGCCCGTGAGCATGAAGGTCTCGACGCTCGCTTCCTGCAGGCGCTTCGCAAGTTCGGCTGCGTGCTCCTTGCGCTTCGTGATAACGAGCGGCGTCCTTCCTGACTTCACCGCGTTCGAGGCGTCCTCGACGATGAGGGCGTTTCGGGCGCCGTGTCCGCAAAGGTGGTCGACAACCTGGTTGTACGATGCTCCCTTCTCCAAATCAGCCAGCCTTATCCGCGTGAAGCGCGGCTGCAGAATCCTCCTGAAACCCTGCTCGGCGGCCTGCTCCTTCGGGTCGACCTTGTGGCGAATCGGACCGCACTGCATGTAGATGATGCCCTCGAGCCCGTCGGAGCGCTTGGGCGTGGCGGAAAGCCCGTAGACGCGCCTGGCGTTTGCGCTCTTCATGACGAGCTCAAGGTTCGGCGCCGCGCCGTAGTGGCACTCGTCGCAGATGACGAGATCGTAATCCGAAACGACAGGCTTGGCTCGCGGGATGCCAAGGTCGTCCTTGGCCGTGAGGGATTGGAACGTGGCGATGTCGACGATTCCGCTCGGCGCATTCTTGCCACCCCCGACCTGGCCGATGACGGGGCGCTTGCGCTTGCTCGGCTTTCCCGACTTCGTGAGCAGCGGCGGCCGGTCGTCCTCGATGTCGAGGAACTGCGCGAGCTTTGCCTTCCACTGGTCGACGAGGCTGGTCTTCGGGACGATGACGAGCGTGCGCATCTTCAGCTTCCCGATCAGGTACGCGCCGATGACGGTCTTGCCAAAGCCGGTCGGCGCCGACAGCACGCCGATCTGGTGGCGAAGCAGCGCATCCGCCGCTTTCTGCTGCCTCTCGCGAAGCTCGCCCTTGAACTCGGCCCTGAGCGGTTCGCCCTGGTTGCGCTGGTCGTCGAAGAGGCACGTGCACCCGTTCTCGCCGGCGAGACTCACGAGTTTCTGCTCGCACCCGCGAGGGAGGATGATGTGCTGCTCGTCCTCCTCACCGCACCAAACGATTCGGCTCTTTCCGTAGACCGACTGGTGCATTGCCTGCGCCCGGTAGAACTCTGGGTTGCCGAATGCGGCCAGGCGCCTGATCTGGTTCTGCGCCTTCTGAGGGATGCCCTGCTTGCTCACGTAGAGCATGTTCGCTTTGGTCACGCTGATCGCCTCCGGGAGGTCGCCTGGAGTGCCGCCTGCCGTCTGGTCGGAAAAGGCTGCGGGAAAGAGGCCTGGTGGATCGGTCGCCCTATGGGCGGAATGCCCCGAGAAGGCGAGCTGTCCCAGCGGGCCGCTGGCGGCGGAGTCAACTATCTCCCAAGCCTGCTGGGCCGAAACTCTGGAGACGGTCGACAGGAAGCGCCATTGGTCGGGAAACGCCGCGAATCTGTCATCAACGAACACGGAGTTCGATTGCCTCTGTGCCTGGCCCTGGAACGGCAGCGCGATCAGGTTGCCGAAACCGCTCTCGGGTATGGTTGACTGCGTCGGAAAGAGGCGGTCGTACGCCTCGAAGCCCATCCCCGCGGCCTGGGACATCGCGTGCGTGATGAGCGCGCACCCGAGGTTTCGCGCGAGCTCGGCGTCGACGAGTTCCTCGAAGAAGAGCCAGACGTGCGCTCCGTTCCCGGAGCGGGACCGCTCCACGGCAGGGCATAGGCCGAAGCTCCTACATGCGTCCCGGTACAGCGTCGTTTCGCGCTGCCAGCCCTCCTTGTCGAAGTCAGCAACCAGCACCCACGTCGTGCAGTCGGGCAAGAGCACGTATAAGCCCATCACATCGCGGAAGCCGTCCTGCTCGCCCTTGAAATGCTCGACGATTGCCTGGTCGTTGATCGGAATGAACTTCCTCGCTGGGCAATCAGCGCACTTGATGCCGCGGTTCGTCCGCGTCCAGCGAGGGCAGCGCCTCGTCCTCTCGTTGGCGCATGCGGGCGAGTAGCCTATCCCGCCGTCTTTTCTGGCGAAGCCATGTGCGTACACGTCGTCGCGCCCCCTAAACAGCGACCTGAAGAGCGCGATCTTGTCCCTTCCGGGACTCTCGGAAGTGACCAGCTGCCTTTCCGCGGCGTAGCGCGCAAACTCCTCTGCACCTGCAATCCATTCTGTTTCGGAAACGTATCGGCGGTTACCGACATCCTGTTCAAAGACAAAAATAGCCTCATTTGAAAAGGCATGGAGAATAACCTCGACGAGAATAGATTCCCTGCCGTCGATTAGTGCATATTTAGGCGTCTTACGCTCCATTTTCTTTCTAATGATGTCGGCAGATTTGCAAGCTCTAATTACGATGCCATCGAATCGATCTTCTTGATGAGATCGTTAGCCCATGTTATTGCCCCGTCTACGCTGGTTTCAACGTCGAGATTGCCGCGCTGGGCATCGTAGAGACTCTCCCAATCCTCGCCTTTAGAGACGACAGGAGGCCACGTTTGCTTTCTTCGATAGTTGAATAGCCTGATGCAGGTCTCGCGGGTTTTCACCCAGTCAATCTCGCCGTGGTTCACGATAACTTGCAGATCGACGAGGTCATGGGCCCGCGCGCTTCCCTCCTCGCTGGCCCCGTGCAGCTTCTGGGCAATTTGGTGGTGAAGCGGCATGAGGGGAACGGGCTTCGGGTCGGGGAAGCCGAGCTTTCTGAAGATTTCCACAATGTCATCTGAGATGAAGTATTCAGGTTCGTCGGCGTCGCCTATTTCGTCGCTCCCCACTTCCAGCGGCACGGTGATCCACGGTTTCTCGTTGTAGCTGAGCTTTATATCGAACGGCTGCATGACATATTCTGGCGGGACGTTTTTCGGCTTAGCCGGCGGAAGCGGCACGATGTGGCCCGTGAAACCGTTCCAACCGTCGATAAGCGCGCTTTCGAGCTCGTTGACGAAGGCCTCTATGTCCTTTGCCCGCGCCGTATCCAAGTCGCTGCTCACGCGAGTGGCCGCAAATCCGAAGCGGATCTTCATTGCGCTGCCGCCCTTCACCACGCCGTCGGGAAGGAGCTGGCCGACGATTACGTTGGCCATGACGCGCCTCATGCGCAAGGCGGTCTCGCGGTCGTCGAACACCCTCTCGATCGCGAGGTCGAGGTTCCTGCGGCTATTCGGCATTTTCGGAGACATGGAATTCCCCTTTCAGCTCGTTGTATTCTGCCGTCGTGAGCAATCCTTTGCTCCGCGCGTCTTCGACTGCATTCGATAAGCGCTCGGGCATGATCCGTCCCTTGCAAGTGCGAATGGCCTCTGCCACGCTTTGGGAGGGTATGCCCATGTCGCTCACGACCTTCACCGGCTCTTTCAGGGTGACGACCTCAATCCAGCCGGGGAGACGCCTGCGTTTGCGCCTTGCCGTTGCTACCGTTATTTTTGCGGGATTCACGAGCGCAAGACCGTGCATGGCCAGCACCGCCTCCCCGTACAGGCATGCGTCCTTGCCGACCTGCATGACCGCCTCTGCGTAAGCGTCGTACTCGGTGGGGGCGTAACGCGTTATCTTGTATACCCCATGCCCGAGCTTGCGCAGCCACCCGGCAGCGACGTACCTATTCAGTTCGGCGCCGACGACGCCTACGTCTTTCGCCTGGGCGGCGGTAATGAGGCCGTAGTTGTCGGCGGCTATCTCGTATATTTCGTCGAAGTGTTTCATTGCCAAAAGTTTAACAATTTTATTAAACTTTTGGCACATTGGAGCCGACAAGGGCTTCAGTCATTTTGTTCGCCATATAGTTGCAAAGCTCTTTTTGGGTCTTATCGCTTCCAACAACGTCGTCTATAGGCACTTCAATATCAGAGGCAAAACCAAACGTTTCCTTTGGAAGCACCACCACAATGGGCACCTTTTCATATTGGTTTTCGCCCACAGCGTGAAAAACGCCTTCAATACCTATGGTCTCATTATTGGTAATCGCGATTCTCATGGGAAAACCAGTTGTTGTTGCTCGCGCGACGGAAATCAGATACGCGTTCAACTGAGAGCCGTCTTGAGAGTCAATGGTTCCTCTGCCGCTTTCATGGAGGGAATCGCTAGTGCACCAAACATTCGCATCCTTGTTCTTTAGGATCACGCAATATCGTGATATCGGTTCGGTATATGCTGTGGCTCTAATCTCGAGGCCAACCCTGAAGCCCTCTTGTGCGGTTCTGGCATACGCTTTCAGGTTGAAGAATTTATCGTCTGCAGGCTCGCGGTAAGTGCTGTCACCCTGAATAACATCGAAAAGCTGTCGTATGGCCATTTCCTCGCCGTCTCTTGCGAGATTGATGTACAACTTTTGCCGGAGAAGAGGAGGAACATCGCAATCATCAAGCTTTACCGGTATGAATCTCATTTCGCCCTGTGCTGAAGCCATAAGAGCGTTCTGCCATTCGAGCTTCACCATCTGACTAGTTAAGCTGTTCTTCGAAAGGAAGAAAACGAAGAAATCACAGGAGGAAAGGCCAGAATTC
>JAFUBE010000753.1 GCA_017460365.1 Eggerthellaceae bacterium | reverse complement strand
CGTCGGACAATTTGCCCGATATGCCGTTTTCTTCGTGCGGTTTCGCGATACAATGAGTAAATCGCATGTTAATGGGCGTATGCGCGTTCTTTGCGCTCGCACAAGGGGATGGGGACTTCATGTTGAGGCATCGTAACGTCATCGAGCAAATGACGCTCGATGAGAAGTGTTTTATTCTGTCGGGCAAAGATTTCTGGAACACGCGCGGCATCGAGCACGCGGGTATCCCGCAGATGATGATGTCCGATGGACCGCACGGAATACGCAAGCAGGAAGAAGGCGGCGATCAGCTGGGCTTAGGTGGCTCGGTGCCGGCCACGTGCTATCCCACCGCGGCCACGATGGCGAACTCCTGGGATCCCGCGCTCGGCGAAGAGCTCGGTGCGCATCTCGGTACCGAAGCCGCTGCGCAGGGCGTGTGCATGCTGCTCGGCCCCGGGCTCAACATCAAGCGTTCACCGCTGTGCGGGCGTAACTTCGAATACTTCAGCGAAGACCCCTACCTGGCGGGCAAGATGGCGGCGGGCTACGTGCGCGGCATCCAGTCGAAGGGTGTATCGGCCTGCCCCAAGCACTTCGCGGCGAACAACACCGAGCTGCGCCGCCAGTCATCCGACTCGGTGGTCGATGAGCGCACGCTGCGGGAGATCTACCTCACCGGCTTCGAAATCGTCGTACGGGAATCGCATCCCAAAGGCATCATGTCCTCGTACAACATGATCAACGGCACCTACGCGAACGAGAGCGAATGGCTGCTGAGTCGGGTGCTGCGCGACGAGTGGGGCTTCGACGGCTGCGTCGTGACCGACTGGGGTGGCAGCAACGATTACGTGGAAGGCGTGCGTGCCGGCTCGAACCTGGAAATGCCCACCTGCGGCGGCGATTCGGGCGAGCAGCTCGTGGCCGCCGTGCGCGCCGGCAAGATCTCCGAGGATATCGTGGACAAACGGGTCGACGAGCTGCTCGACGTCGTGTTTTCGACGTGCGCAGCGCGCGATGCAGCGGCGGGCACGTCGTTCGACATCGACGAGCATCACGCCATGGCGCTCAAGGCGAGCGAGCAATCGATTGTGCTGCTGAAAAACGACGACGACATCTTGCCCCTCGCACCGGGCGCGAAGGTCGCCGTCATAGGCGAGTTCGCGAAGAAGGCACGTTACCAGGGCGCCGGCTCGTCGGTGGTCAACTGCACCAAGCTCGACAACACGATGGACGTCATCGGCAACTTTGATATCGACGTAGTGGGGTATGAGCCTGGCTATCCGCGCCATGGCGCCCCCGATCAGGCTATGCGCCAATCCGCCGTGAACCTGGCGACGCAGGCCGATTACGTGCTGCTCTACCTGGGCCTCGACGAGATATCCGAGTCGGAGGGCCTCGACCGCCCGTCCATGGCGCTTCCCCCTGCGCAAGTGGAGCTGCTCGAAGCGGTGAGCGCCGTGAACCCCAACGTGATCTTGGTGTTCTCCGCAGGCTCGGCCGTGGAAATGCCCTGGCTCGACAAATGCAAGGCGCTCGTGCACGGCTACCTGTGCGGCCAGGCCGGCGCCTCGGCCGTGCTCGAGGTCGTCATGGGCCAGGTGAATCCGTCGGGCAAGCTCTCCGAAACCTATCCTCTGCGCTACGAAGACGAGCCGTCGGCGCCGTATTTCCCGGCGAAAGAGCGCACGGTGGAATATCGCGAGGGCCCGTACGTGGGATATCGCTACTTCGACACGGCGGGCGTCGACGTGCTCTTCCCGTTCGGCTTCGGGATGTCCTACACCACGTTCGACTACGCCGACCTCACGGTGGCCGACGATCTGAGCCGCGCCACCTTCACCATTACGAACACGGGCCAGCGCGCCGGTGCCGAGGTCGCGCAGCTGTACGTGAGCGCCAAGGCCAAAGGCGTGTTCCGCCCGGCTATCGAGCTGAAGGGCTTCACCAAGGTGTACCTGGAAGCGGGGGAGAGCCGCGAAGTCGCGATCGAGCTCGACGACAAGGCGTTCCGCTATTTCAACGTGAAAACCGGCAAGTACGAAGTGGAATCGGGCGACTACGAGATCCTCATCGGGGCCTCGTCGCGCGATATCCGCTTGCGTCAAACCGTCGCCGTTACGGGCACGGATGCCCCGGCGCCCTACGACGCGGCGCTTCCCAGCTATGCGACAGGCGACATCAAGGCGGTCGGCGACGACGAGTTCGCCGCCCTCCTCGGGCGTGCCATCCCCGATGGCAGCTGGTCGGGGTCGCTGCAGATGAACGATGCGATCTGCCAGTTGTACTCCGCGACGAGCAGGCTCGCGCGTTTCGCGTACAACATCCTCACGAAGAGGCTGAACAAGAGCATCGAGGCGGGGCAACCCGACCTGAACATCACCTTCATCTACAACATGCCGTTCCGTGCCATCGGCAAGATGACCGGCGGCATGGTGTCGCAGGAGATGTGCGAGGCCCTGGTGAGCTTCATCAACGGACACGGCGGGCTCGGGCGCTTCATCGGCGGTTTCTTCCGCCAGCGCAAGCGCAACAAGCGCGCCGATGCCATAAAGTAGAGGCGTTCCAACGCGAGATGGCGCTCAGGCGGTGCGTCGTTCGCAATGTGCGGCTTAACGCGGTTGCACTTCCAGCTTGGGGAACTGGAAAGCTGGCCGCTTGACATAGAACCATCGCTCCGCATGGCAAGGAATCTGCGGCGCGACAAACCGCATTAAGGAGGGTAGTTGAAAATGGTAGATTTACTCGTTAACATGCTCCGCCCGATATTCACTTCATTGGGGGTGAGCGAGGCCGACCTGGTAACCTACGTCACCGGGTGCGCGCCGTACATCTACGTCATCCTGGCGGCGATCGTCGTCATGATCGTGCTTCTCATCGTGGCGCAGCGGGCCAAGAAAGGCTCGCGACACGTCGTTCGCTGGGCATCGGTGCTCGGTTGCTTGGCGGTCATCTTGATATGCGTGAACGCGATGTGCTTCGGGCCTCTGAAAGCCACGCTGTCGGTTGTCATGAACGCGAAAGGCGCGGTTGCCGAGGAATCCGCCAAGGCGAGTAAGGACGTCGTGACCGAAATCGCCGAGGAAGGCATCGTGCTCGTGAAGAACGACGACAACCTGCTGCCCCTTTCCAACGCAGGCAACATCAACGTCTTCGGTTGGTCGTCCACCAGCCCCATCTACGGCGGCACGGGCTCTGGTGCGGCCGACGAGTCCAAGAACATCTCGCTGCTCCAGGGCTTGGCCGATGCGGGCTTCACCACGAACTCGAAGCTCACCGACATGTACGTGCAGTATCACGACGCCGCTGCCGCCAAGGCAGCAGCCGGCGCGTCGGGCGTGAGCATCGGAGCGGCCGACATCACGCTGTACCAACCCCCCGTCGACTACTACACGGATGACGTCATGAAGCAGACGAAGGAGTTCTCCGACACGGCCGTTATCGTGATTTCGCGCGGCGGCGGTGAGGGCTACGACCTGCCGACCGACATGAACGCGGTCATCCACGGAACCTACGACGTGGCGCAACAGGCATCCATCACGCCCGACAACTACGCCTACACCGGCTTCACGTACAAGAACAACGGCACCGTGGACGATTTCGACGCGGGAGAGTCGTACCTGGAGCTGTCGAATCCTGAAGAGGACATGATCGAGAAGGTGTGCAGCAACTTCGACAACGTTGTGGTCATCGTGAATGCGAACAACACGATGGAGCTCGACTGGGTCGACAATTATCCGGCAATCAAGAGCGTCCTTCTGTGCCCGGGTCCTGGCGTGAGCGGATTCGAGGCGCTCGGCCAGATCATGAACGGCAAGGTGACTCCGTCAGGCCACACGGCCGACACCTTCGTGAAGGACCTCAAAGCCACGCCGTGGTATAACAACTTCGGCAACTTCCAGTACAACAACGTGGCGGACCTGAAGCAGGCAATCGCCGCAGCTGACCCGGCTTACGAGGGCGCCATGGCGTTCGTCAACTATGTCGAGGGCATCTACGTGGGCTACAAGTACTACGAGACGGCCTACGTCGAGAACGCGATAAACTACGACGAAGTCGTTCAGTACCCGTTCGGCTACGGCCTGTCGTATTCCGATTT
>JAFUBE010000752.1 GCA_017460365.1 Eggerthellaceae bacterium | reverse complement strand
TGACAAGGCCTGCAACGGTCGGATGCGGAACTCCCCCGCCGTCAATTCCGGCTGCGCCTATACTGGCAAGGAAATCTGCATCGTCGTAGTCATTCCACACGTGCCCCTCGTGGATGAGGCCGAACCGTGAACGGTAGCGCTTCACCGTGTCGGCGTCGAGGTAATCCATAGGCGCACTTTCGAGAACCATGGCATCTTGACTCTCGTCGGCCGCGTCGCGCATCATCGAGCGGATCTCGCCCATCTTGCACAGGTAGTCGCCCGTGTGGTTGCGCCGAAACGACCGCTTCGGGTTGTCGTTGAGGTATATCGGCTTCACGCGCCTGTTCGCCTGCGGCACGAATATGGCGATGAGGTCTGCGCCGTCCTGCTGGAACACGCGCACGTCTTCGTCGAGCAAGATGTTCTCGCTTGTCTTCTGAGGGTTGTTCACCGTGTTCCAGAAGTCATCGAGCAGTTTATCGACGTTCTTCACACCTGCTGGAATAAGGGTTTTGTCGGGCAGCTCTTCCGCACCCAACAGGATAACGCCGCCAGACGAGTTCGCGAAAGCGGAATAGGTCTGCCACAGGCTGCGCGGTAACCCCCTGGCAGCCGATTTCGCCTCCAACCGATTATTCTCCCGATAAGAAAGCAGATCTGACAAGTCCATCATGCACCGCCTTCCAGATTGTATTTCTCCGCGAAGAATTTCCAAGCCGTCCGATAGTCCTCAATACGGTCGCACATGTCGTAAGGCGCTTCATAGCGAACGGTGCGCTCTCGGGGGCCGCCGGGAAGCGTGTCGTCGGTGTAGGTGACCTCGATGTTTTGACCGGCATCGCGCTTCGCTTCGAATTCCTGACGCGATGGCTTGGACGCACCGAGGTTCTTCTTCGAAAACGCGATGCGGCCGTTGCGGTCGTACCAGGTATCGTTCTCGTAGCTTTGCAGGACGGAGAAGTCGAGCCGATAAACCGTCTCGAGCTGTTCGAGCGTAAGGCCGAGCGCAAGCGATACGAGCACGTCGAGCTCAACGAGAGCTTGTCGGCGCTCGTAGTCGCGGCGAAGCGGTGTTCCCCATTCCCAGGCGTCGGTGAGATCCGAGAAGGTGCTCTTCGGGAGACGGGAATCGGTTTTCGACCAGGAGAAGTCAACAAACTCGTCGTCCCAGCAGTCTGCCCAAAGTGCTGCGTAGTCACGCGTGAGGCAGTTGAGGAGGAGCGCGCGACAGACAACTTCATCGAAAAAAGGCGTCTCAACAACCGGAATCATATAGATGTTGTCTACGGTTAAATCGCCTTTTCCAATTGCCCTAATTGCGTAATCCAAAGGCAACGATGCCATACATCCAGCCACCCAAGCCAATAATCGATATCGAGATGTTCGATTTTTATTTATCCACGGCTCAGATGTGGATACATAAGCTCCAAGGAGCTTATTTATCCACATCTGCCCGGGAGGCGCAATAGCCGCTTGCAATGTTCTTTCAGAAGAACATCCGACCATATCCCTGAAAACTACTCGATATAGCGAGTCGAACGACGACCCGTTATCAACCTTCGGAATCAGGGCATCGTATTCCGCTCTCGAAACACCTCGGCGATACTTGGTACGAACATAATAGGTTTCGCCGATTGTTTCTAAATCGACAGCATCGTAATCATTTGGGCTTCTGTACGTGGCACGCGTAACCTGAAATAGAGGATTGGAAGTTCCGATATGAGCGCCAGAAAGAACTACTTCTTTTGAAGACTCTGGGAAAGCTATCTCATCAACTATTGTTCCAGCGCGCCTAGCACCAGTCTCGTGCCAGCATTGAGAGGAGAACACGAACATCGAGTCACTTCTCAATGTCATATTCCGCATTGCTATTACCTCAAGAACGTCCATCAGCGGCTGTGCGTGTATATTCAGCACGCGCGCGCTATGCCACTCGTCATCAGCGAGAAGCCGAGAAAAGGCGGTCAGTTCTTTTCGGCCAACCCGGATTGCCCTACTTGAGTGCCCCCTCGTTTCCCAGTTTCCCCCATCGTTCTTAATGCCAGGTACTATTCCGATTGATTTTGAAACGAGGCATTCCTCGATTGTTTCCGGCTCAAACAGGTTGTTAATCGATAAGAAATCTGGCTCGTGCTGTTCTGAAGCGTAAACATTTAGCGAAAAGCGCATCCTCCCATGATCGTTTGTGCCTTTGAAGAGATTGTGCTCATTCTCAAATTGAAAGTGCTTTCGATATCTTCTAAGCATCTCAAAACGCATCTTATTGGCGTTTGCATCACCTAGAATTCCATCAGGATGCACAAAAGCAGAAACGCCTTGCTCTGAACTATGCTCCCATGCTTGAGGCAAGAAGCATCGATAAAGATTTGTTTGCTGCCCTTTGAGCAGCGGATAGTTCTGCGTTGCATTCAAGAATGTCTTCGTTGCCGTCATCGTCACATATTCGTCGAGATACGACCTGCGAATCGAATCTGCGGCCAATGCGTTCGTGCGCCAAGGTGATGCTCTCGTTTGCGCAGCCGTTAAACCCTTGATTGCAAATCGTGGGTCCTCATCCGAGAGCACTGCCTGTTCGTTCCACTCGAGCTTCACCCAAGGCGGATTTCCAATGATAAGGTCAAAACCGCCCTTCTCCTCGAACACGTCAGCAAACTCGAGCTCCCAATGGAAGAAATGCTGCTTACCGGTAATTTCACGAACCAGAGCGAATCGCCTGAAGCGCTCGCAGAGCTTGTCGAGGTCGACTTCGTTCTCTAGGCCATATGCCTCTTGCAGGTTTGCAATTTGAAGTTGCTCGGGTTCATTGAGATCGTCTTCTTCCCAAAGAATGCGTGTCTGGGGCTCGGCTGTA
Source organism: Eggerthellaceae bacterium (assembly GCA_017460365.1). GTDB lineage: Bacteria > Actinomycetota > Coriobacteriia > Coriobacteriales > Eggerthellaceae > UBA9715. The sequence continues at coordinate 9,612 of JAFUBE010000752.1, read as the reverse complement.
CGGTACGAATCTATCGCTTTACCGACAGTTCCACCCAAAATGATGTCCATAACCATGATGAACTCATCGCGAGTTGGAAGTTCATCGGCCTCCTCGATAGGCCAGAACCAAAGCGCGCACCAGTAGTCCATCGCGAATTTCAAACGTGCGAAAGGCCCGGCGTTTCGCTCGTGCTCGCTTAGGTAGTATTGCGAGTAAATGCGATCCTTTTGCCTAATGCTTGTCTTCGCGAAACGCGATGACTCCTCGTGGCCAAAGATGCTCAAAGCATCCTGGGTTTGCATGCGCATCGCACGCTGTTGTTCTTTCTGCTTTTTCCACAGGTCGTCAACGACATAAGAGAGTTCGCGCAATCGCTTGATGTCTTCTTTCGTATATGGCGTCTTGAGCTTCTTGTTCCAGTCGGCGATCTTCTTCACGAGCTCAGGCTCTAGCTCTTTGATGGCCTTGTCCTTGTAAAGTGACATCCCAGGGTCGGCCACTAGGAAATGGTACACGCGATGGCTTTTGCTGCAGCCCGTCTCGTAGCCGATGCGATCGGGCTCGTTGTCGTACCAGCGGATGCCTGTAGCATTGGAAGTGAGCATGTGCTCGGTATACCCTCGCCTGCGCGCTCCGATAAGCGAATTTCCGTTATGCAGCTGGTTTCCGAACCAGGGCACGAACCCGTCTTGGCTGATGCTGTTGAGCCAGAGGGAAACCTCCGCGAGCTCTACCGCTATCGGGTTCAAGTCGATGCCGTAGATGTTTCTGTCGGCGATGAACATCTTCACTCGCTGGTATTCGAGCTCGCGCTCATCGTAGGGAATGTTCTCCCCAAGCTCTTCCTGGCGTTTCTCCAGATACGCCTCGGCAAGTTGCGAGACCGCTTCGTTGAGAAACGCCGCGCTGCCCATAGCGGGCTCGCAGATGGCGAGCTCCAGAATCTCATCTGCCGTCTTGTCCTGAAGCAGCTCCTTCAATGCGTATTTCACCAGGCATTGCGTGAGGCATTCCGGTGTGTAGTAGGACGCCGACTTTTCGCGCTCACGCCCGGCAAGGCGATACACGAACGCACCCGCCTCGTAGGTCCGCAAGTCGTCGTTGTCCAGACGCGCGCGTTCGTCTTCCGTATAGTTCTCGAGTTCGTCCTCGGTGACGAAATAGCCGACTTCCAGGGGGTCAAAGACATCGCCAGCGCGTTTTACCTCGTAAAGCTTTTCCTTGGCTATGAAGCCGCGGTACGAAAGCAGGGCCTCGTACACAGCGCCGAGCTGGTTGATTCCGAGCGTGCCGTACGAGATGCGCTCCGCCCGTTCGCGGCGATTCGAAGCCTTCGAAATGCTCATGAGGTCGACTATCCTCAAGAGCACCGAATCCCGCAACCGTGCGTTCGTGATATAGGGAGTGCGCTGCGCGTCGAAGATATGCGCCTTCAACGGCGGCATGATGAACACATCGTGCGAGGAGCCCGATTCGAGCAGCTCCCTGTACTGATCCTCGTCTTCCGGATAGCCGTTGTAAACCCGCTGGCAGAGCGCTTCGAGCGTCTGGTCGAGGTAGTTGCTGTCGCGCTCTATGTCGAGCGATTCGCGGATGCTCTCCTCGATTTCCCTCAGGCTCTCAAGGGAATACGCCCGCGCATACACATCGGATTTCCTCGGGGCAAAGCCGAGCTCGGGCCGCGCCTCGATAAACAGCAAGAACAACATGCGATACATGTAGCGCAGGCATTCGATGGTCAGTTCGCCCTCATCGATCGGATCGTCGTCGAGATTATGCCCCTTGTTGTGCACCCAGTCGTAAATCACCTCGTTGCCGAGTAGCTCGATGCTCTCGCGTAGGGCGTACTTCAGCTTGTCGGAAACGGCCGCTGCGTTATCGCGCGACCGCTTGTCTATCTGGTCGAGCAGCAAATCGCCCTCTTCGGGGCAGGTGCTCGTCCGCGCCAGGAGCGTTGCCATGGCCCGCAGCGTCGTGTCTTCCTTGCGGGCGAATATGGTTTCAAGTCGAAGATGATGCAGCGCTTCTCGTTCCACTTGTTGCGATCGAGCAGAACGGCTTCGGTCATGCTTACGAGAATCACGAATCTCGGCGGTTCAGCGACGTCGAAAAACAGCTTGTTCACCAGGGTTTCGTTGTCGAGCTGTTCGTGGCCCTGCGAAAGCATCTGACCCATCAGCGCCGGCGATCCCAGCACATCGGTTTCCGCATCCTTGTTGTTTGCCAAGATAACCCAGAGGGACGGCTTACCTTGAGCATCACATTCCTCATGGAAAACGCCATATACGACGTCATCGTCTACGGCGATCTCTACGCTGTTGGCGCTTCCATAGCCGAGCGCCTCGAGCAACGCAGCCGCCATTTCGCTCACGGCGTTAACCTGGTCATCCGAATTGCTCTCGCGCTCGTATTCTGGAAGCAGTTTATAGAAAAGGTTTGCCGTGCCCTTCAGCGCCGACGAGGGACTCTTCGACCCGCCTGCCTCTTCGGCGGCTTTCCAGCGCGCCTGCGCCTCGCGCACGTTTTCCTCGAAATACGTTGCAAGATAGTGCGAGGTGTAGAAGTCGTTAACGTTGTTGATTCCGGTAAGGTCGATGCTCATCGCTGCGCCCCCATGAAGACGGCCATGATCCTGATGTTCGGCTTGTCCTGGATGTCAAGGGTATCGTTCACCCAATCGACGTAGTCTTCGAACAAGCTGTCGATTCGCCGTTCAGCCTCCGAGCGACGGCGCTCGTTGGCGAACAGCGAAAGCTGATAGTCCATATGCTTCTGCTTCAGCTTGCTTAGCTTTTCGATCTCCGAATCGATCTCCGGATCGATCCGCAGCTTGTAGGCCTCGTAGCACTCGTGCAGGTGAGCTTGAGCTTGCTCGATGACTCCCGAAAGCAAGCTCTCCGCACGGGTGATCTGTCCATCGGTTGCATCGAATCTGTTTGGCAACTGATCATCGTCGATGCTCGTGATAGCACGTATCTCGTCGAATCCCATAATGCCCAGCCCCCTGCCATTCGCCCTTACGCCGAACCATTCGTCGACCACGGGAGATGACTTCTTATTGGGGATGCTCCCTGAAATCAGATAGATGATTTCGTCTTGCGGGATTCGATCGACTAGAACGATGGGGGCTTCGTCGCGAGCGAATTCCTGCATGCTCGCCTTGTCTGAAATCCACTCCAGCATGGGGTGCAGTTGCCATAGGTATTGTGCCTGCGGCCAGTTACCCAGCTCGAACTCTGCACTACGAGCACGCTCGATTTCCTTGGCACAGTAAGCCTTGTCGGGGCTCAAGACGAACGTGTCGTCGCGGAAAGTCGCCTGCGGCATGATCTTCTTCATGCGCCTTTGCAGCTCCGATCCGGGAACGAGCTTGATTCTCCTGCCCTCAATGCGTTCAAGCGGAATCGATGACTCTATACCACCTCGATCGCCGAACTCCACGATGCCCTGGTCTAGAAACTGGATGTCTTTCATCAGCGTTCGATCGTCTGCGGTCGGCACCTGCCCGGAAAGCTCCGCGCCGCTCGCAAGGGCCATCATCGCCTCGAGAGGATCGAAGGAATTGCTTGCTGCCAAGGCATCCTCAAGCGCCTGCTCTCCAGCATTCGATTCTACGAGCTGGCGTATGACGAGGGTTTCCTCGTCCACGTCGAATTTCCCCATCAGCATTGCCGGATCGCCAATGTTGAGGTTTGCCTGCTTCTCCTTCTCTATGAGGATCTGCAGTATTCGAGCATCGCCCTTAATCTTCTCGTTTTCGGCCTCAACGGTGAGGAATCGTATTTCCGGCCGTTTATCCTGACCGAAACGATCGATGCGACCGTTGCGCTGCTGGAAAACCATGAGCGACCAGGGGGTATCGAAATGGATGAGCCTGTGGCTCCTGTAGTGGAGGTTGATGCCCTCGGAGGCCACGTCCGAAGCGACCAGAACCCTGATGGGAGAATCCTCTTTCGAGAACTCGTCAACTATGCGCTGCTGCTCCATGTCGGTCATGCTGCCATCCATGTGAATGACAGCGTCGTCGTCAAGACGCAAATCAGCTCGCAGGTGATCACAAACCCATTTCATGGTTTCGATCCGCTCCGTGAAAATGACGAGGCGATCGTTTGCGTCTTCCCTATTCCATCCGTATGCCGGATTCCGCAAGAGGGATAGCAGCCCTTGGTAACGCGAAAAACTCTGGCTATCGATTCGCTCGAGCGAATCCTTGAGCGCCATCAGCTGCGCCACATCGCCGGTCGCCCCCAAAGGATCGGACTTTTCGAGCTTCGCAAGTCTATTCTCGATGGTCTTTATGCATGCTGACGGGCTAGAAAAGAGCGCCTTTTCGAGCGAAGTCTTAAACAGCTGGCCGCTGCCAGCTTTCCGATCAGCATCCATCTTCAGCGTCATGTCGGAGAAGACGTCGTATGCCCGCTCTTCCTGCGCGCTTGCCCTACAGGCAACTGACTCTACATTCCTTTCCTGAAACTGGTTGGGGATGTCCTTTTTCAGCCGCCTGACGAAGAGGCCTTTTATGTCTTCTTTCGTGTATTCGTCATCGTTTGCGATTGCGGTTGGGTCGAGCATCTTCATGAGCGAGGCGAAACTTCTAGGCCTGCCGTCGTGCGGCGTAGCGGAGAGCATGATAAGCGTATCCGAGCGTTTCGAGAGCTTTTCGGCGAGCTTGGCGCGTTGGGCGCTTCTCGAGCCGCGCTCAGCCACATTCTGGGCTTCGTCGATTACGATGATGTCCCAGTAGGCGTTCTCGAGGTGGACGCCGTATTCCACGGTCCGCTTAATCGTGTCGATTGAGACTATCGTCTTGTCGTAGTAATAGAACGGATTTGCATTCGAGGGTATCTGCGAGCGAATCTGCTGAATGCGGGCGGAATCGAGCCGTACGAGCGGTATGGTGAACCTGTTCCACATCTCCATCTGAAACTGCGTAAGGATGCTCTTAGCCGTTACGACAAGAATGCGTTTTCCTTTGCCGCGAGCCATAAGCTCTGAAATCAGTATTCCAGCTTCAAGGGTTTTGCCGAGACCGACAGCGTCTGCTATTAGGATGCGCTGGCGCATTTGCTTTAGTGCAAGGTATGCAGGTTCTAACTGGAAAGCTTTGGAGTCCATACAAGCTTTCTGGCCAACATGGAGCTCTGGGCCTTGAGGCGCCTTTTTCCTAAGCTGGCTTTCAAGGTACAGGCGCGTACGTCGATAATTCGGAGAATCGTCAGAAACGAGTTTAGTCTTCGAGGGGTCGACAGGCACGAGTTCGTCTAGATCCGAGAGAAAAATGGCCTCGCGTTCCTTTACGAGCGATGATATGCCGGTGCAGTAGAGAGCTTTGTTGCCAAGGGAATTTGTCTCCACCTTGCGGACAAGCCATTCTTCGCCGCGAATTACCACGCGCATTCCCGGCGCGAATTCACATATTTGCGATACTGGCATAGCTAATCAACCCTCTTGGTAAGCTCGTCAATGAGACACATGCGCACAAGTGTGCTAAAACTCATACCCTTGAGCGCAGCAGCCTCTTTCGCGCCGTCGCGCAAGTTCTTTGGAATTCGAATCGTAACCGCCGTCATCTCGCCGTCGATCAAATGCTCTTGTATTTCAGTAGAATCGGCGCCTCGCTTGAGCAGTTCTGAATACGTCATCCTGAGCTCCTCTTTCATGCAGAGTGCAATACATGTGAAATTCTATCACGATGTGCTCACTCGCATTCATTTCGGCAGCTGATAAAGCAAACAGGCCGAAGGTTTTTGACCTCCGACCTGCGAATTCGTGGTGGGCGTTACAAGATTTGAACTTGTGACCTCTTCCGTGTCAGGGAAGCGCTCTCCCCCTGAGCTAAACGCCCGCTCTTTGGGGCTGACTTTCATATCAGCAAGAATGTAGTCTAGCAGATTGCACCGAAGAGTCAAAAGACACCATGAGACACCATGAATTCATCATGGTTCAAATTTCTTTGAAAAAGTTCTTGCGTTTGCATGGCCGTTACTCTAGAATATCTCCTTGCGACGCGGACATGGCTCAGCTGGTAGAGCACCACCTTGCCAAGGTGGGGGTCGCGGGTTCGAACCCCGTTGTCCGCTCCAGAATGATAGAAGGCCGGTCTTAAATGGCCGGCCTTTTTTGCAAGTGGCGACGTGGCCAAGTGGTAAGGCAGAGGCCTGCAAAGCCTTCACCCCCGGTTCGAATCCGGGCGTCGCCTCCAAACTTTCCAGGTGCCGCAATCAGCGAAATCTTCCCAAGGTAATTGAAGTGCATTCAGCAGCCACGTCGACGGCACGCTATAGGCCAAAACGTGTTGATGGAACGTCTTAGCGCCAACACCATGGTGCAGCACTAAGACGGTTTCGCCGTTTCAACGTATAATAAAACGGTTGATTCCAATGGAGAGCCGCAAGGCCAAGATGAGGAAGGGGGCGCGACAATGGATTTGAGCAGGTTCACCGAAGAGCAGATCGCAAAAGCGCAAGCGTGTGGAAGCGCCGAGGAAATCATGCTCCTCGTATCCGACGAAGGGGTCGTGCTCACCGATGACGAACTCAACCAGGTTTCGGGCGGCTGGAAAGACGAGCCGAAAACGAAATATGTGTGCAAATGCGGCGGCGGCGTCTCATACGAGGGCCCGCAGAAGCGCTACGTCTGCAAGAGTTGCGGCAACAAGGGCATGTATCCGTGCGACATGAAAACCGTACCTCTCTGATAGCCCGGCGGGAGCGCTTGAAGAAGACGCTGCCAACCGACGAAAGGGGCGCAGGTGGAACCGCTTTCCGCCTGCGCCCCTTCTTGATTTTCCCCATGCCGCTAATCGAGGAACTCCTCGTTTAGCGCAAGGTTGAGATTGCGGGCGATGGCACGTAGATCATCATCGCTGATCGTGTTCGCGAATTCGCTCGAGCCGCCGTTCATCATAAGCGCCAACCCGTGAATCTTGGCCGCCTTTTCAATGGCGTGCATCAGCCCGAACGTAGCGTCGAAATCGGGGCCGCTCGCGAAAAGCCCGTGCTGCGCCCAGATCACCGCGTCATATGTCTTCATGAGCTCGCTTGTGGCACGCGCGATTTCGGTGCTGCCCGGCACCATGCAGGGCACCACGCCCACGCCCTTCGGGAACACCATGACACATTCGGTCATAGCCTTCCAGAGCATGCGGGTGACCGTGCGCGCATCGGGCGGCAGAATCTTCGTCAACGCGATCACGTTATCGGGATGGGCATGGTAGATGACCCGGCAGGCGCCGTCGGTCGCCGCAACACGAACGCTGTGGTTCATGAAATGGCTCGAGAACTCGCTCGTGGGAACACCGCCATCGTGCAAGCCCCACACGACGCGATACGCATCACCCGCCCCGTTGGTTTCAACGATACCGACGTTGTGCGCGATATCGAGCTCGACGTTTCGCATAAAGCGGCCTGCTCCCGTCACCGTGAAGAACGCGCCGCGAAGGTTGTCCGCCTGCACGTCCATATCAACCCACTCGCCCGGTTCGTCGGTAAAGTACGGTTTGCACGTTTTCACTTCGTCATCGGTCATGCGGTAGGTGAGATTGCCGCCGTTGCGCTCATGCCAACCCTGCAGCCAGCCGTCGTTGCACAACCGCGCGAATCCGCGCATGAACGGCTGGCGCTCGACAGCAGGTTTCGAAACCGCTTCCTTCACGGCAGACGCCCCCATGTCGAACATGCCTTGAACGCTGTCCATCACATCCATTCGAGCTGCCCTTTCCCTATCCATCCGCATCTTGCACTCATTCAGATTGGCGTTCTATCACGTCAGCGATAGGACCAAAGCAACGCCCGTAAAACGGCCTTCGGTACACCGCCGTCCGGCACATCCTCCGAAGCGGCCAACGCTCAAGCAAAACGCCTCAAGGGACTTTTTACTTTCCCGCGTTCTCCGCTTTCCATTTTTCCAAGCGATTCTTATAGGCTATCTGCACGAATTCCATAACCACGGAGAACAGCATGGCGAAATAAACCATGAGCTTTTCCATGTGCATGTCGAGCACGTCGATCCCCGAATTGATGCCAAGCGAATCGAGCACGAGCAATATGCCGATCATCGCTATGAACGTGAGGGCGAGAATCTTCATCTCGACGTTTCGGTCGATGAACTCGGATATCGGGTCGATGAACGCCATCATGATGACCACCGCCGCCACGACGGCTATGATCATGATAATCAGGTGATCGGCGAGACCCACCGCCGTGATAACCGAGTCGATCGAAAACACGATATCCATGACCATTATGGTACCGACGGCCTGGGGAAGCGTTATGCGCTTTCCACCTTCGACACCCGTCTCATGCTCTTCCTTGAATTCTTTGAGCGCAAGCAAATCTCTCAGTTCTGCGATTCCCTTGTAGATGAGATACGCGCCACCGACAAGCAAGATGAGATCGCACACCGACACGCCATGCGACCAGAAACCCAAGTCGATCGTAAAAAGAGGCGTGACGAGATGCACAAGGTACGATGCTAGACACAGAAACGCAATGCGCATTATCATGGCACCCGCAAGACCGAGCTTACGCCCGAGATGTTGCTTCTCTTTCGGAAGCCTATTTGAAGTTATCGATATGAAGACGATATTGTCGACGCCGAGGATAATTTCCAAAAACAAAAGCGTGACCAGCGAAATCCATGCTTCGGCAGTTGTGAAAATCGAGAAATCCAACATGAGCCCTCCTTGCCTTGAATGCTATCACCAGGCCCTGTTGCGGCAATGATATAATGCCCAAAGCACATAAACCCAGCAGGAGCGTTAAACATGCAAGATCTGCACTCGTTCGTCGACCGTATTCACTACGACGGGCAACGTGAATACACGAACAGGCGAGGCAATATCGCCTACCTTGACGGCACTCCCCTCACCAGACCCGCCTCTATGCCGCGCACCCAACGGGTTATCGCAATCGTCATCATAGGCGTCGCCATCTTAATCGGTTTGGTAATGGTGAACAATTTCATCATCGCGCCGATGCGCGATGCTGCTAAGACAGAACAAACGATCGCCGATAATCTCGCACGCGAATCATCCATCAAGACCATCCCTGACATGGCGAGCCTCGTCGGTCTCGACAACGAATCGATCAAGGCTACGTTCGCTGATGCCGGGTACCAGATTTACGACGCATCATCGGCAAACGAGTCAAACGAGATGGTGCTTTACAAGATTCCGGGCGATATGTCTATCGGCGATGCCACTGTGCTGTATCAACAAGGAATCGGCGCATTGAACGCGGAACAGGCATCGCGGCTTTTGAACGGGTCGTGGTACTTCGCGGTCGACCGCATCAACGGCACGAGCATGGTCGTGCGCTATGCCGACTTCTCCACAGGCGACCCGCAGGTCGCAGTCCAAAACGCCATCGAAAAGGAAGGCCTCAGCACGGCAACGATGACAGAAAGCGGAGTGGACGATTCGGGCAACACCTACAGCATGGGAACGATCGACGTCTCCGGCACGCCATGCACCTGGAAAGTCTCGGCCCTTTCGCTTGGCGACATGTACTCGATTTCGGGCCTTCCGACTAACGCCTGCTACGTAGGCGTGCGCCTGACCGTCCAGTAGATCCCCAATCCAAGAGCACGACAGTGACGCGCCTTCGGCGCTATGTTGGAATCCGCGCCTGG
>JAFUBE010000751.1 GCA_017460365.1 Eggerthellaceae bacterium | reverse complement strand
GAAGTCATCCGTCTCCAGCACGTGTCTGAAATCTATGGGGGAGAGGTCTATCTCCTTGAGCGACTTGCAACCTAAGAACATGTCCCTCACGCTTTGCAACTGGAACCCGTTCACGTTTTCCAAGCCCTGCACGTCCAGCAGGTTCACGAAGCCCGTAAACCAAAACGCCATGCTGGTGGGGGCGATCTCATCGGCGATGGTGACGCCCACCACGCGGGAGCGCACTTCCGACCATACCTGGTCCGTGTTCGCGGCGATGGGCCCACTCGGGTCGAACGCCCACACCTTGGTGGCCGGCAGGCCCGTGGTGCGCACGGGGTTGCCCTCGGCGAAGCCGTCCATCTCGCGCAGTATGGTCAGGCGCTGGTCGTCTTGCGTGTAAGCAGCGTACATGTCCACGTTGCCGGTCACGTACACGCGCTGGCAGCCTCTCGCGTCGGGGATGATGCGCTCGTTTTCATGCACGAACTCGCGCGTGCCTTTGTCGGCCATCACTTCGACCAAGCGCAAATCGTCCAAGATGCCCGCCCAGGGCACCTCAGACACGGCGCTGTAGGTTTCCACGTCCCAGTCGAAGTACATCTCGGTTATCGTGCGCAAAGGGTAGGTTTCCTGGAACTTGCCGGTTATGAACGAGTCCGGCGTAAGGAACGTGAGGCTGCGGTCGTAGGCGCTCCATATGGCGCAGCCGCAGTAGTCGCTATGCGGGTCGTCGTTGGTGCCGTCTGCGCTGCTGCGCACGTAGGTGCGGACGTACTCCTGGGCCTTGCTGCCGCAGGGGATCCAGCGTACGCCCCGGTAGCCTTCCTCGTGGCGACTCTCCCAAGCCGCTTTCGTGTCGTTCGCGACATTCCCCGGCCCTGCAGCGTACACCTTTGTTGCCGGGGAGTCGGCATTCTCTGATCTAATACGTCCATTTGAATTAGATAGTTCGTACCAGTACCTTCCGGGGAACGAGGGGGCCATCCCGGCAGTGACCCACTCGTCGCTAATGCCGCTGCCCCAGTTCGGCGACAAGCGCCGGATGCGCAGCGCCGAACACGACAGGAACATGGACCCCATGTTGGTCACCTTCGCCGTGTCCCACCCGTCGAGGTTCAGCCATTGCAGCGCAGAGCATCCGTAGAACATGGAGTTGGTGGCCACGCAGCCCGACACGTCAATCGCGAGGAAGTTGCGCACCTCGCGCAGCTTCGAGCATTCGCGGAACCAGCTGCTCGTGTACGTCACCGAAACAGAGTCGTTCGGAAGGACCTCGGTGGTGAGCAGCACGTCTTTCACGCGGTTGTACCACGGCGGAGGATTGGTGCCAGCGTAGCACGAGCCGCCGTTGGTGGCGGTGTAGAGCAGCGGGCTCGCGCCGTCCCAGCCGGTGTAGAGCTCGGTCATCTCGCGCAGGGGGTAGGCGTCCTGGAACTTGTCTTCGAGGAACGACTGCACCGACATGAACGTGAGGCTCTGGTCGGTCTGGCTGTACACGGCGAAGCCGCCGCGCGCCGACGGCGCGAGGGCGTCGGAGCGCACCCATATGGCGGTGGAGCCGTCCTCTTCGGGGTCGTCGCCCTCTCCGTCGCCGGAGGTCGCCGTAGTCGGGGCCGTGCAGGCGTACGGGTCATCCGCCTTGTAGGGCACCGCCGCGCCGGATTCCTGGCGGCTGGCCATTATGAGCGTGTTGTCAGACTCCTTGTAACGGTACCAGTAGCTCGTGGGGAACGTGGCGCGGTTGTCCTCGGTGGCGGTAGGCCGTTCGTTGAAGCGGTACTTTATCTTCAGCACGTACAGGTTCGTGCAGCCGTCCAGCATGTCCTTGTAGTTGGTGATGTAGCGGCCGTACAGGTTGCGCAGGTCGAGCTGCACCAGGCTGGTGCAGCCCGCGAACATGCGGTTCACCTGCACGCCGGCCGAAACCTCGCCGGCGGTGCCTTCGGCCGATTTGTTCTTCTCCCACACGTTCTTGCCGAATTGCCATGCAGACCCTGTTCTGAATCGAACGTTCTTCAAGCTCGTGCAGCCCTCGAACATGCTGCTCATGTCCGCCAGGTCATGGGCAGACAGGCTCGGGAACTGAATTTCCTCCAACGCCGTGCAGCCTGCGAACATCTCGCGCATCGAGGTGGCGTCAGTGGCGTTCACAATATGGTAGCTTTTCAGCGATGTGCAACCGTAGAACATGCGGCTCATGTCGATGTCGTCAGTAGTATGGAAGTTGCCGGTGTTCACCAGCGTGGCCAGGTTCGTGCAGCCCTCGTACCAGCCGCTCGTGTTCTTCGGGGTGATTTCGTCCTTGAAGATGACGGTCTTTATGCCCGCGGCCTTGCCGAGCCACGGCGCGCCGCCCTGCGAGCCCATGAAGTTGGTCCAGAAGTTGCCTGCGCTCACGGTGAGCGTCTGGGTGGCGTCGCCCACGGTTACCTCGTACGTGCTGCCCACCTGCGGGCCGCTGCCGTCCCATGCCAGGTAGGTCAGGTAGCCGTTGGCCTCGTCGTAGATGGCCCAGAAGCCGTCGGTCTCCACGGTGGAGAACGTGGCCTGCGCGCTGACCGTCCGGCCGTGGAAGGTGGCCAGAAGCGTGTTCGTGACCGATTGCGCGTAAGCCTCGGCTGACAACGTGGCCGATATCTGCCACGTTGTCGATCCACCCGCCGCCACGTTCGCGGTCCAGGTGACCGCTCCGCTCTCGCTGACCTGCGCGCCCTCGGGCAGATTCGTCTGGTCTACCGTCATGCCCTCGGGCATGGAATCGGCCATCTGCACGCCCTCGGCATCCAGGCCGCCCGCTGCGGCGGACAGCGTGATGGTGTAGGTCACCCTCGAGCCCGGGGCCACCACCTGGCCGGGGGCGACGCCGTTCACGGCCGTGAGCTCCTTGGTCAGCGTGAGCTGCGGCCACTCGGGCTCGGGGTTCACCTTCACGATGTGGCTGGCCGTGTCTGAGTTCAGCGTTTCGCCGTTGTACCCAACGTCCGCGTACGCCGTTGCGGTGTATTCTTCGTCGT
>JAFUBE010000750.1 GCA_017460365.1 Eggerthellaceae bacterium | reverse complement strand
GGTCATGGTTGCTTCTCCGGCTGTGTCGACGACGAGGCCCTCGAGGCCGGAGGTCGACTCGAGCAGGTCGAGCGCGGCGTCGCGGCCGAGCAGGAACATCCAGGTGGCGTATGCGTCGCCGTCGAGGGAACTCGCGGACGCGACCGAGCTGCTGACCAGGTCGGTTTTCACCGGGTAGCCGGTCGCGGGGTCGAGTATGTGGTAGTAACGCACGCCGTCTTTGGTGAACTCGCGTTCGTACAGGCCGCTCGTGACGACCGACAGGTCGGTGCCCGAGATCTTCGCGATGACCTCCTGGTCGGCACCGTTGGGGTCTTGCACGCCCACGTTCCACGGGCTGCCGTCGGGCTTCGAGCCGATGACGTACGCGTTGCCTCCCAGGTTGATGATGCCGCTTTCGCAACCGCCCTCGCGGAAGAGGGCTGCCAGGTCGTCGGCGATGTAGCCCTTCGCGATGCCGCCGAGGTCGATGGCGGCCGCCGGGTCGTCGAGACGCACGGTGGCGCCGCCGCCGGCGGCATCCGCGACGTGAACGCCCCGGTAGTCGATGTGACGCACGGCTTCGGCAATCGCATCGTCGGCGGGTTTCACGCCCTCCTTGAAATCCCACAGCTGCGAGACCGCGCCAACCGTGATGTCGAACAGGCCACCCGAGCGCTCGCAGTACCCGAGCGCCTTCTCGACAATGTCGGCTGTCAGGGAGTCCACCGCGACCGGCGCGCCGGCGGCGTGGTTGACGCTCCACACGTCGGACCCTTCGCGCGTGCGCGAGAAGAGCTCTTCGAAGCGGTTGCAGCGCGCGATTGCCTCGTCCATGAGCGCCGGCGTGCAGTAGCAGCTCAGCGTGACGACCGTATCGAACACGAACAGCGTGCGCTCCTGCAGCTCAGCGGCTGCAGATGCGCTCGCCGGCGTCTTCGCCTCGCACCCCGCAAGCACGCCCGCGCCCGCGAGCGCCGTCAGCCCCGCAAGCGCCAGAAACCGCCGCCTGGAGATGCCGTATGTTCGGTACTGGTTCATAGCCTTGGAATTGTATCAAAAAGTTAACCTGATCTAAATATGAGATGCTAACCCTGCATGGAAAGCGCCGCGTCATGCGCAGATTTCACAGCTTCGTAGAACGCGTCGAGAAAAGCATCGCATGAATAAGTGGCGTTCGAGACGACGTCGACGCCCGTCACTTCCGAGCCCGCATCGAGGCGGGACTGGACTTGCGTTTTCACGCCTTTCAAACGCAAACCGTTGTAGTTGAGGGCCCGGTTCAGGTACACCGAATTCTCAGCTCCGTCGTACACGTAAGCAGGATCGACCACCCCATCGGAATCGCCGTGCGCATCGACGACTTTCACGATTGCGCCGTCCTCGGCCTGCACCTCTACGACCAGATAGTAGGGCTGCCAGCCGTCTTCGTTGCCGACGCCGCAGAGCGCGTAGCCGGTATACGTTCCATCAGGAAAGTCGCCGTGGATGCTCGGCACGCCTTCGGGCAGCTCGACGGGGCCGGGTGCAGGATCGGGCGTAGGCTCGGGCTCGGGCTCAGGCTCGGGCGTCGGCGTGGGATCCGGCTCTTCGATGGTCGAACCGGCCGCTTTCGCCGACTTCGCGAGCGCCGCGTAGAACGCCTCGAACACCGACTTAGACGAAAACGTGGCCCCGCTCACAACATCGATGCTCGCCGGATTCTCGCCGTTCGCAAGCGCGCGTTCGACCTGTTCTTTCACGCCGGCATATTCCACCCCGGCACGAACGCGACCGGCAATCGCCCAGGTGAGGTAGACCTGATTCTCGGCCTCATCCCAATCGAGCTCGGGCGAGCCTTTCTCGCCGCTCGACGACCCTGCAATCTTGTCAATCGAGGTTACGGCGCCGTCTTCCACCGTAAGCGCCAGGCCGACATAGTAGGGCTTCCACACGTCATCGGGGTCGGGCCCGCACTGCACGAACGCCTCGAACGTGCCGTCTGCGAGCACGCCCACTTCAACGTCGGTTTTCGCCTTCTCGGGTTTCTTCGCCGGCTTCTCGCCCTTGCTCGGCGCTGCCGGGTCGACAGCCGCCGGAAGCTCGGCAGGCGCACCGCCCGCCGCTGCCGCCGCCTTTCCGAGCGCATCGACATACGCGTTGTAGATAGCGGCCGACGAATACGTCGCCTTGCTCACCGTATCGACGCCCGACAGCGAACCGGCCTGAGCCATGGCGTTCACTTGAGCGCGAACGCCGGTTTCTCCGTTACGACCCGCATCAGCCCAATCGAGATAGCCCTGATTCTCGGCCGCATCCCACGAGAGCGCCGCGTCGGACGGATTTCCAGTCGAGCTGCCGAATATGCTTGCGATGCCCTGCGACTTGCCGCCGCTCACGTTCACGGTTACGCCGACGTAGTAGGGCTTCCAGCCGTCGAGGTTGCCTTGACCGCACGGCGCGTAGCCGGTCCAAGTGCCATCGGCGAGCGCACCCGAAACGCTCGAAGCGGGCGCGCTCGCGAGCTCCACGTCGGCCGGCGGCTGCTCAGCGGCATTCGCCGCTTCGAGCGCCTCGGCGTCGATCGTGGAAAGCTCGGCGGCGCTCGCGGTCGGCACTTCGTAG
>JAFUBE010000749.1 GCA_017460365.1 Eggerthellaceae bacterium | reverse complement strand
CGCGCGGTAACACGAACTGGAGAGGGTTATGGCAAATCACTTCGGAAACACGCTGAGCCGCCTGAGGGCAGAGCGCGGCCTTTCCCAGCAGGAGCTGGCGGACCAGCTGCATGTCACCCGATCCGCCGTCGCGAACTGGGAGTCAGGGCATCGCATGCCCGGCGCGGGCATGGTCTTTCAAATCGCCCAGCTGCTGGATACGGATGTCGCAATGCTGCTCGCAATCGCCGACGAACCCCCCGGAACCCCGAACGTCGTTCTAGTGGACGACAGTCCCATCGCCCTCGAGGGAATGCTTCCCGTGCTGCGTGACGAGCTCCCGGGCGCGAACGTCGTCGGCTTGTCGAGGCCGGCGGAGGCGCTGGATTATTTCGAGACCTATCCGGTCGCGCTCGCGTTCCTGGACATTGAGCTCGGGAAGGCCAGCGGGCTCGACCTCTGCGGGGAGCTCTTGAAGATCCAACCGAACGCGAACGTGGTGTACCTCACTGCATACCGGGAATACGCGCTTGACGCGTGGGGCACCGACGCGTGCGGCTACTTACTCAAGCCGCTTGAAGCTAAAGAGATCCGCAAGCTTATTCCCAAGCTGCGCCATCCCGTGAGGGGGCTGATGTGACGGCGGGGCTCGATTTCGGCGCGCTGATGAACGCCTCGGCACTTCTCTTCAGCGCGTTCGGCCTCGCGCTGGTCTTCCTCGCCCGCGACATCGACGACTGGCCGAAGGGCTTGAGCGTCGCAATTCTGTCGTCGGCGGCCGTCCTCTCGGCGCTCGAGCTTCTGGACCATGCCGTCGCCGACATCGGCGTGTCGCCGACGCTTCTACTCGTGCTCCGCAATGTCGAAGTGGTGACGGCAGTCCTTCCCAGCCTGCTGATGTTCGCGTACTTCCTCTACTGCTGCGGCGAGGACTACAAGAAGAGCGCCGTCATGCGCATCCAGGTTGTGCTCACCTGCACGCTCGTCGCGGCGGAGTTTCTGGCACAGCTAACCGGCGAGATAAGCAGCGCGCCCGGCGCCGAGACTCGCCTCGGACCTTGGATCGTCCTGTTCCTGGCCTTGAACTTCGCGACCACGGTAGTCTGCCTGGTTGCGCTGTTCCGAAGGCGGAAGAAGCTGTCCGGCGTGCAGCGCGTCATGTTCTTGATCATGTTTTTGCTTTCCTTTTTCGCGACGGACTCCATCGTAATCGTCTTTTTGGAATTCCTCCTGTCAAGCGACCTCGTGCGCCACTACCTCGCGCAGAAGGAGGAGGCGGCCCAGCAGCAGGCGCGCATCGCCGTCCTGCAGATGCGACCCCATTTCATCCACAACACGCTAACGAGCATCTACTACCTGTGCGCCAAGGATCCCGAGAAGGCCCAGCAGGCGATCCTGAACTTCTCCCGCTACCTGCAGAACAATTTCGGCGCTATCGCAGACGAGGGAGCCGTTCCCTTCACAGAGGAGCTCGAGCACGCAAAAGCGTACCTCGCGGTGGAGCAGGCCTGTCACGAGGGCCAGCTGCTCGTGGAGCTCGACACACCTGTCACGTTCTTCCGCATCCCGCCCCTCACGCTGCAGCCCATCGTCGAGAACGCCGTCAAGCACGGCCTCGACCCCGATTCTGAACCGCTCCGCATCGCTATTACCACGCGGGATACGGGGCCTGGCGTCGAAATCGCGGTGGCCGACACTGGGTCTGGCTTCACGCCGCCCGACGAGGGACAGGGCTTCGCACTCGAAAACATCCGCGGGCGGTTGAAGGCGCAATGCGACGGTACGCTCGCAATCGAGGCACCAGAAGAAGGCGGCACCAAGGCCACGATCTTCATCCCCTGGAAACAGCCGATCGAAAGCTAGCGAAAAGCGTATTATGTCACAAAGTGAAACGTCAAGCTTAACTCGGAAGGCTTATGCTAGATTGCGATTGTCTTCTCGAGAGATCCGCGTATACGGACGAAGAGAAGTCAACTCAGGCTGCACCAAGGTTAAGACACGAACGAGAAAGGAAGCACCATGCTCATCACGACATGCGACGTCATCCCCGGCAGGCAGGTCGAGGCGCTCGGCCTCGTGCGCGGCAACGTGGTCACGTCCAAGCACATCGGCCGCGACATCATGGCGGGGTTCAAGAACATCGCCGG
>JAFUBE010000748.1 GCA_017460365.1 Eggerthellaceae bacterium | reverse complement strand
CCCCCGGACGTGGCCTCTGCGCCCTCTTTGCGCCAGCGGTACAACGTGGAGGGGTGAACGCCGCTGGCGGCGATTATGTCGGCGTCGCAGAGCCCGTCTCGTGTCACCTCCACGATCTCGTCGACCAGCGCGTATGTCAGTTTCAGCTTCGCGGGCACGTCTGCCACCTCCTACAGCGTGGCATTGTCCCTTCGCGTCACAAACTGCCATCAAGTGGCGAATCAAGCCCGTCCTGGCCGCCACGTGGCCGCTCGCGCATCGTCCTCAGCCCGTACTTCCTGCACGTTCGGCTGTTGCGCTTGCGAACCATCGCGTTCTCGCGCTTCAGCGCCTCGATCTCGCCCGCATCGCTCGCGGCCGCCCGCTCGGCTTCGAGCAATTCGTTGAACGCCTTGGCCTCGTTCAGGTGCAGGATCTCGGTGCATTTAGGGCAAAGGCCGCTCTGCCGGTTCAGCCGCAAGCCCACCACGCCGCATTCGGGGCAGACCTGCTGCACCCGCAGGCTCGCATGTATGCGGGAAGCGCGGCACTCGATGGAATGGATCGACCGCACGATCCCGCACTCGTGCTCGATCGCTGCCGCCACCGCCGCCGCGCCCAGGTGCCCGAGCTCGCGGATGATGGAATCTTGCTTCGTCGTCCAGGGGGTCACACGCAACATCCCCTCAACCCCGTCAATTCCCATGCAGATTGAACGCCCTCGCGTCCCTCGTGGTCTGGATGGTCTTGCAGGGGCCGGGAGCTTCGACCCGGCCCTGCTAGACCAGCCACCCGTCCAACCACCCTTTCACCCTTATATATAAGGGTGCTCGAAACGTCGTTGTCACCCCTCCATGCAAGGGTTAAGGGGTAGCTCATCCTGCCTCACCCCCTCGGCCTCCGGCGCGCCGCCGCTGCCTTCGTCTGGCCTCCTAACAACCTTGGTCTTTACGCCGCCGTTGCTGCTCTGGCGCATGAAGCGCTTGCTCTGCTCGAGCCACCGGTTCACGGTGGACACGCTCCACCCGAGCGCGGCGGCAACCTCGTCGCGGAACACCGAATCGCCCTCGCCGATCAAGCGCTGGCACACGGCGTCGAGCGAGGCCACCTTGCCAAGGTTCTCGGCTTCCACGCGCAGCTTCCTCTGCTCGCTTATGCCGCCGTAGTTCGGCTTGCAGTCTTCGAGCAGCCCCGTCGTGTCCGGCTCGTGCAGCGGGAACTTGAACCACACGTCGAGCGGACGCTTCGGCGGGAACTCGCGCAGGGTGAAGCTCACGCGCCACCCCGTCAGGTCGGAAGTTGCCGCAAAACTCTTGACCTCGGAAAGCATCTCCACCGTCCCCGGCTCCAGCACGAGCTGCGTGAGGTCGAGCACGGCATCGGGCGCGCGCCCGAACACGCCGCTTCCGCTGCCACGGTCTATGGCGCTTTTCATGCCCTGGGCGCCCTTGCTGTGATGGTGGCTTATCACGATCGTGGTCTGAAGGTGCACGCAGATCTCGTCGAGCAGCGCGAAGAACTCGCGGATGTCGCGGGCGTTGTTCTCGTCGCCGTCCTGCACCATGTAGGCGGGGTCGATCACGATCATGCCGAACTCTCCCGGCTTGCAGCGGGAAAAGAGCTCGTCGCGTATCTGGGCGAGCCCGCACGACTGCCCGCGAAGCGGCCAGATGGAAAGCCCATCGCGCACCTCGGATGCGTCCGCGCCCTTCTTGCCGGCAACGGTCGAAATGCGCCGCTGCAGCGTGCGCGGGTCGGTTTCCAGGTCGATGTAGAGCACCCGGCGCTTGGCGCATCGGAAGCCCATCCAGTAGCCGCCGGTCGCCAGCGACACCGCAAGCGCGATCAGCCCCCACGTCTTGTGCGCCTTGGAAGGCCCGGTCAGAAGCATCTTGTGGCCTTCCAGCAAGATGCCCTCGATAATCTCGTCGGGCATGGGCGGCAGCTCGTCGGGCACCACGATCGCGCTCTGGAACCCCGGCAGCGCGGAAGTTGCCGCAACTTCCCCGGGAACGGCGGAGGCCGCCTCGATGGCGGCCCCCACTTCGCTCAGGTATCCTTCCTTCATGGCGCCCATCAGCGCCACCTTGTTCGGTACAATGGCCCGAAACCAGCGTCTATGCTGCCCTGGTATTCCTCGAAGTCCCACTCGCGCCCGCGCATCATCGCCAGCAGGTCGTTGGCATCTTTGCATCCTTTCGGGTAGGCGGGCATCGTTGCGTGCCATATCCCCATGCGGTCGAGGTCGGCGATCAGCCTGTCGCGGGTCTTGCGCCCCGCGTCGTCCTCGTCCATGCACACGACGACCTTCTGGGGGCGCAGATCCTTCGGCGCATGGTAGAGCACCTGCGAGAACCGCTTGGCGTTGGCCGTGCCGCCAAGCGCCATCACGTTCGCGTCCACCACAAGTTTGGCTATCGACATCGCATCAAGCAGCCCTTCAGCCACGAAGATAGAGGACAGGCCCGCCGAGAGCATCCACTCATTCCAAAGCGGGGTCGCTATGCCCTTAGGGCGCCATTCCTTGTTGCGCACTTCGCCCCGGCTTATGGTGCGCAGCATGCAGTAGTTCGCTGCGTCGCACTGCTTGCCCGTGAAGAACGGTATCGTGATGTAGCCTAGCGCCTCGGGCTCCCATACGTTGAACTCGGGCATGATCTCCTTCGGGTTGCGGGTGAAGCCAAGACCCCAGCGGGCGGCGTCATCGTCATCGAGGCAGCGGTAGCGCAGCCATCGCCGCCCGACTTCGTTTCCCGGCGCGTAAAGATTGCCGAACGCGCGGCCTATGGCCTCCCAGCAGTCTGCGCCTCCGGCGGGCTTGGGCTCGTCGAACGGCGGGCGAGGCTTGCGCTTCCTCTTCGGCTTCGGCTTCGCCTTCGGCGGCGCGTCCTCGCCGGATAGCCGATAGCCGATCAGGTCGGCAACGGCCTGGGCTTGCTCGGGGAAACTGTCGATGCCGTCCAGCTCGCCCAGCAGCGAGAACACATCCCACGTCTTCCCGCATCCGAAGCAGTGGACGGTGTGGCCGTTCTCGTAGTAGTGGGCGGAAGGGTCGCTGTCGTCGTGATCGCGCGAGGGGCAGCGGAATGACCGCCGCAGGTCGGTCACGCCGCATCGCTCGCGCAGCACGTCGGGCATCGCCGCGCGCAGGTCATCGCGCTCGCGTTCGTCCAACATCGCGGCACCCCCTTCCGAAGCGGAGATCGCCGCAAGGCTTATAATCCCGCATGGAGCGCCTTGCGCTTCCCAAGTGCGCGGCCCGCAGCCATACGCCGACCAAAGCACCGGCGGCGGGTCGCGCCTCAAACTTCTTTCTCACGTCGAATCACCTTCCTCGGAATCGTCCGCCGGCTCGAAGAGCTCGCGCCAGTCACCCGCCCAGCCGACCGCATCGGCGATGGCTCGGCCGCGCTTCGGGTAGGGCGGCTCCAGGCCGCGCACGATGCGCGATACCGCCGGTGCGCCGATGCCCGTGCGCTTGGCTATCATTGCCTGTGTGCCGTGCTTCTCGCAGATGAGTCCTATCCTCAGCGGCTTCCCCGCCCGCCCGTTTTCGGGCTGGTTAGCATCCATGCCCGATCACCTCGCGGACGGCGTTGGGGAAGGCGGCGTCGCGGCAGATCACCCACGTGCCGCCCTTCTTGTCGCCGGGTATGGTGCCCTCTTGCAGTTTGCGGCGCACCGTGTTGATGTGCTCGCCGGTGAACTCCGCGTACTGCTTGGGGCTCATGAACAGCGGCAGATCCTCGAATCGCTCGTACATTTCGCATCTCCTTCTTGACAACCTAAAGCCGCGGCGGTGTGGTAGCGGCCTGGCCTTGCAGAGCCTCGATGGTCGTTCCACGATTCGCAATATATCACAGCAAAATCACGAAATACAGCGTTATCGTGCCGCTTATCTCTGAAAGAATCGCGTATAATGCAATTTGATGTTTCGTATTGTGGTGATTTGAGGTATATTGTTGTGAATCGTTGAGTCCATCAACATCAACGATGCGCCGCGATGCTCCACAATCCGCACACATTCGAGGAGGGTTTGAAGATGGCGAAGACGCTGCAGCAGCTCAGGAAGGACGCCGGGTACCGCACTGCCCGCGAGTTCGCGGAGGAATGCGGCTTCACGCCCTCGTCGCTCGCCCGCTACGAGAAGGAGCCCGACGCGATCCCGGTCAAGTCGGCGTGGAAGATGGCCGACGTGCTGGGCTGCGCGATCGACGACGTGGTTGGCCGCGAAAGCCAGATCACGGCCGACCTTCAATCTCGAAGCTCTGGATATTTTTTTGTGTAATTTTCGAAGGTTGAAACCGCAATTCCAAGTTTTTCGGTAGCGATTTGCCGCT
>JAFUBE010000747.1 GCA_017460365.1 Eggerthellaceae bacterium | reverse complement strand
GGATTCGTCGAACCCGCGTCCGCGAAGCACATTCGCCAAGATGTCGAACCCCTGCTCAACCCCCAGTTCGATGCCTTGTACGCGGCCCAGCTCGATGCCCTGCTTGCGGCCCAGCTCGACCCCTTGTTCGCGACCCTGCTCGATGCCCAGCTCGCGACCCTGCTCGATGCCCAGCTCGCGACCCTGCTCGATGCCCAGCTCGACACCTAACTCGCGCCCCTGCTCGATACCCTGCTCGATACCTCGCTCGAGCCCGAGCTCGATCCCGCGCTGCTCGGCTTCACGCGCGAGACGTTCGGCGCGTTCGTGCATCAGTTCCAAGACTTCTCCGCCCATCGTCCTTCGCACCTTCTTCCGCAGAACCTCGTGGGCTGCCATGATGTGGTCGATCACCCTAATTATAAGCTCGACCAGCTCCTCGTAAAGCAACGCTTCGCCCTTGCCGAGCGTGGCGGTCTCCAGCCCAGCCCGCAGTTCGGCGCATTCCGCGATCAGGCCGTCTGTGCGCGCGTCGTCGGCAGCGATTGCCGAAAGAGCGCCCTCGTAGCGCATGAGGTAGTAGGGCAGCAGCAAGAGCAGCCGCTTCTCGAAGATTTCCTCGATACCGAAACGCTGTGCCTTCACCACGCTGGCAGTGTAGTCGAACGAGCCGCCGCCAGGCAGGTTCACCTTCAGCCTGAGCTCGTCGGGCGTGTTCGCGGTGTCGCGCAAGAATAGCACGCACGACTCCGGGAAGTCCATCTCGTAGGGCGCTCCCGCAGCGATCGCCTGCTCGAGCGCAATGGCGAAGTCGTATTCGATCATGCGCACGACCATGTTCGAGTCGGGCGTGCTCTGGCACTCGATATGGTATATCTTGTCGCCAAGCCTGAACACGGAATCCGCGATTCTCGGCCCCTGCGGCTCCTCGTGCTCGCTATTGAATTGCACAATCGGCGCATCTGCCGGGTAGCTGCGCCCGAACGCCTCGTTGATGAACGGAATCACGAGTTGTGGCGTTTTGTGCACCATCGTCTTGAACACCGAGTCGAACACCGTGTTGTCTGCCATGCCAACCTCCTGTCGCTCTAATCCTTTCACCCAATTTAGCCGTAACGCACCCCGGTTGTCACCAGTCCTATTAGTGTCATTTTGGAAATCGGGATAATGTTTTTACCCAGATTCGTTCGAATGCGCCATTTGCGTTCGGATCGTATCGGCACATTCGGAAGAAACCGCTTGAAACATGCGGCTGAGCGCATTTTTCCAACGGGAACCCAACAACATTCCAACGGGAATTCCGACTTTTCCAACCCTCGACATCCCAGCTGCGCTTAAAGCTAGCCGTGTTGTCGAGCTGTGCATCGAACGCGGTATACTGACAGGGTATTTCGAAGACATGCGAGCGGAGGTGACCGACGTTATGTTCACGCTATTCGATCAGGAACGCGAAACAAGGCTATATCACGAGCGCTTGAAGAAGCGAGCGACCGAAGAGGGCCGTGAAGAGGGCCTCGAGCAGGGCCGCATCACCACCTACGCGGAAACCACCCGCAACCTCATGGTCTCGATGGACCTCTCAGCCGAACGCGCCATGGACACGCTCGGCATTCCCGACGACCAGCGCCAAGCCGTGAGCGAACTGCTGGCCTCGTAAGGCATTCCCATCACAGCGAAATCGCGCTGGTGGGACACGACTCGGCCGCATCGCGCACCGCGTCGGCGTTTCCAGGTGAGGGGGCGCCAATTACGTGTGACAGACCGTCGTCGCCCACTTCGAACACGGCGGGTGCGACATCCGAACACAGACCGCAACCGATGCATAGCTCTTGGTTGACCTGGAGATTCATGGATGCTCCTTTCCTCGATTTTCCCATCACGCTACCATGCGCGCACCGCCTGTGCGTTAGAATGAACGCAACCGTAAACCGATGGAAAAGGGGAGGACGCATGATCGGCATCATCATGGGGTCGAAGTCGGATTTGCCGGCCATGGAGCCGTGCATGGCCCAGCTCGACGAGTTCGGGGTCGAGTACGAAGTGAAAATCGCGAGCGCCCACCGCACGCCCGACGTCGTGCACGAATGGGCCGCCACCGCGCGCGACCGTGGCATTCGCGTGATCATCGCCGCCGCCGGCAAGGCCGCGCACCTCGGCGGTGTGGTGGCCGCATACACGCCTTGCCCGGTCATCGCCGTGCCCATGAAGACGAGCGACCTCGGCGGGCTCGACTCGCTGCTGTCGATGGTGCAGATGCCGAGCGGCGTGCCGGTCGCCTGCGTCGCCATCAACGGCGCCAAAAACGCCGCCATCCTAGCCGTCCAGATGCTTGCCACTGGCGACGACGCCTGCCTCGAGAAGATCGCCGCCTTCAAGCGCGCCATGGCCGAAGCCTAGCCCGCCCACCCAATCACGCGTGACACTTCTCGTCAGACACGACCTGTCATTTTTGGGTGGCGCTCGTTGTGCCTCATGCCTCCCTCAAAAAATGGCGGATCATGTCTGACGAGAAGTGTCACGCCCCCCGCTGACCGTCAAAATGCGGTATCCTTATACGACCTATGAAATCAACTCCAGAGCGGGGGATCATGACCAAGAAACTCCTGATGGGCAACGAGGCTATGGCCCACGCGGCGCTCGAGTCGGGCGTCGCGGTGGTGGCCGGTTATCCTGGCACGCCCTCATCCGAAATCGTCGAAACCGTCGCGCGCCAGCATGCTCGCGGTGCGGCGCACGGCGTGCATGTCGAATGGTCCACGAACGAGAAAGTCGCGCTCGAATTGCTGTTCGGCGCGAGCCTCGCCGGCAAGCGTGGCCTGTTCACCTGCAAGCAAATGGGCCTGAACGTGGCCAGCGATGCGCTCATGAGCCTCAACTACGTCAGCGTGCGCGGCGGCCTCGTGCTCATCGTCGCCGACGATCCCGGTCCGATCAGCAGCCAAACCGAGCAGGATACACGCCGCTTCGCAGCCTTCGCGAAGGTGCCGGTCCTCGATCCGTCGAGCCCCGAGCAGGCCTACCTCATGGTGAAAGCCGCGTTCGACCTGAGCGAGCGCTTCAACACGCCGGTCATCGTGCGTCCGACCACGCGCGTCGACCATGCGAGCACCTTCCTCGACGTCGCCGAGGAGACCTCAGCGCGCGCGCCGCTGCTCATCCCGAGCGCGAGCGGCACGATCACCCCGGGCGGTTTCGAATACGACCCCGACCGGTGGGTTATCTTCCCGCGCCGGGCCTACGAGGCCCATGGCGAGATCAACAATCGCCTGAGCGAGATCGCCGCCGCTTTCTCGTCGGAGGCGTATTCCCAGTTCAACCCCATGCGCGAAGTTCCCGCATCCGAGCCGCCGCGCCAGTCGCACGTGCGCACCCACATCCGCACGGAAACGCCCGCCATTCCGCCGGCGCCCACGTTCGGCATCGTGGCGAGTGGCATCAGCGCCGCCTACGCTCGCGATGCGCTGCAGATGGTCGCCGCGCGCGCCGCCGAAGCGGGAGTGCGCACGCCCGCGTACCGCTTCATGCAGATCGGAACCCCGTATCCGTTCCCCGCAGAAGCAGTCGCCGAATTCTCGAAAGGCCTCGCGGAAATACTCGTGATCGAAGAACTCGATTACGTGCTCGAAGACGAACTCGTCCGCTTCGCCGGGCGCACGCATGCCACCTTCAACGTGCACGGCAAGCTCACCGGCGAAGCGCGCGACCGCGGCGAGAACGACGTCGACGACATCATGGCGCGCATCGAGCGCTTCTTGGGGCTCACCGGCCGCCTATCGCTGCACCGCCTGCGCGATGAGATCCGCAACTCCGCGTTCGACGGGTCTCCTAACGAGGTCGCGCTCAGCGAAGAGGCCGTTGCCGATTTGCCCAAGCGCCCGCCGGTGCTCTGCGCGGGTTGCCCGCATCGCGGTGCGTTCTACGCCGTGAAGAACGCACTCGGCGACGTGCCCGCGGTCATGTGCGGCGACATCGGCTGCTACACGCTCGGCAACGCAGCGCCGCTCGAAGCGGTCGACACGTGCCTGTGCATGGGCGGCGGCGTCACGATGGCTCAGGGCATCGCCGTGGCAGACCCCGGCAAGAAGGCGATCGCCTACATCGGCGATTCCACGTTCTTCGCGAGCGGCATGACCGGCCTCGCCAACGCCGCGTACAACGGCCATGACATCACGGTCATGGTGCTCGACAACGCCACGACTGCCATGACCGGTGCCCAGCCGCACCCCGGCACCGGGTTCACGCTGATGGGGGAGCGCAACGAGCCGTTGTCGATCATGGCCGTGCTGAACGCGTGCGGGTTCGTGCACGTGTATCGCGCCAACCCGTTCGACCTCGATCAGTCGATCACGGCTGTCCGCGCGGCGGTCGAATACGCCGGGCCGTCGGCGGTGCTGTTCGAGGGTCCCTGCGCGCAAATCGCGCCGACCGACCCTGCGCCGGGCATCGACACCGACCAGTGCACCGGCTGCAAGCGCTGCATCACCTCGATCGGATGTCCCGCGATCAGCTTCAATGCGAATGCGAAGGGGCCGCGCAGCAGAGATCGCGGCCAAGCGGTCATCAACACGTCGCTGTGCGTCGGGTGCAACCTGTGCGTGCAGACCTGTCCGTTCAAGGCCATTGTGCCGAACATGGGCGATATGATAGACGAGGGTGTCGAGGAGGCCCCCACATCCGCATATGCTCCCACCACGCTCGCGCCGCCGCCTGAGTACGAGCCCGTGAACTGGGCCGCATCGGGTGCGCTTCCCAAGCTGCGTCACGTCGACCCGGGCCGGGAGGATTTCGTGGGTGCGCAAGCTCCGGCGTCTGCACCTGAAAGCCGCACCCCCGAGCTCGAGTTCGATTTCGGGGCCGACGCGGTTTCTGCCGAGCCCGCCAGGTCGGTCGAACCCGCCGTGCCAGCCGAGTCTGCCAGGCTCGCCGGTTCCGAACCTGCTTCCAACGACGCCGGCAGCGACGCGTTCCCGTCTTCCGATGCGACCGACGAAGAGCTCTGGGCCAACCTCGACGCCCGTATCGAAGAGGGTGATTCCGATGATTAACGTTATGTTGACCGGCGTCGGCGGCCAGGGCACGGTGCTCGCGTCGAAGATTCTCGCGCAGGCCGCGCAGGACAAGGGCTGGCACGTGCGCACGGCCGAGACGATCGGCATGGCGCAGCGCGGCGGCTCGGTGGTGTCGCATGTGCGCATGGGAAACCTTGGCGAAGAGGTTGCGTCGCCGCTGATCGCGCGCGGAAACGCCGACCTGATCATCGCGTTCGAGCCGGCCGAGGGCGCCCGCGTGCTGGAATACCTCAGCCCGACCGGCGTGCTCGTGTCGGCCACGACCGCGATTCCCGCTGTAAGCTCCACGCTCGGCGCCGAGCCCTATCGCGGTCCGCAGATGATCCAGGAACTCGCCGCCGCTTTCGAGAACGCGCCTGAGCGCCTGGTCATCGTGCCCGATGCGGCCATCCTGCGCCGCATCGGCAACCGCAAGGTGCTGAACACGGTGCTGCTCGCGAGCGCAATCGCGCAAGGCCACATCCCCTTGCGCCTCGACGACCTCTACGCTGCCGTCGAAATCTGCGTGAAGCCCGCCTACATCGACCTGAACCTCCGCGCCATCGACGAGACCGTCGCCTAACGACCCCACTTACTGCCAGACCCAAAGTGGGGTAGTTTCTAGGAAATGCGCTTCATTTGAAGCGCATT
>JAFUBE010000746.1 GCA_017460365.1 Eggerthellaceae bacterium | reverse complement strand
TGTCGCGTGACATTTCCCGTCAGACACGATCTGTCATTTTCGCGGGGAGACTTCCTGTGCCGCGAATCCCTCCGCGAAAATGACAGATCGTGTCTGACGGGAAATGTCACGCGGAGCGGCTAGCGGTTGATTTCGGCGAGGAAGCGGTTGCCGTAGCGGGCGAGCTTGGACTGGCCGACGCCGCTGACGAGCAGGAATTCGGCCTCGTCGGCGGGGCGCAAGAGGCACATGCTGCGCAGAGCGCCGTCGGAAAAGACGACGTAGGGAGGCACGCCCTCTTCGCTTGCGATGCGTTTGCGCAGGTCGCGAAGGCGTTCGAACAGCTCGCGGTCTTCGGGGCTCTCGAGCGTGGCGGCCACCTTCGAACGGCCGGGGCGTGCGGACGCGCGCGGCTTGCGCTTCATGTAAAGGCGAAATTCGTCGGTGGCGGCTTCGCGGGCGCGCGGACCGAGTCCGACGAGCGGATAGCGGCCTTCGCTGATCTCGAGGTACTCGCCGGCGACAAGCAGCTCGATGATCTCCTTCACGGTGCCGGCGCTGACGTCGACGCAGTTGTACGTGCGTGCGTTTTCGAGCCCGTATTCGCGAATCTTGGCGGACTTCGAGCCGGTCAGGATGTCGGCCACGATGCTCTTCCCGTAGCGCCCGCGCACCTCGTGAACGCAGCGCATAACCGAGCGTGCGGTAACCGTGACGTCGACGGCGTTGATGGCGCCGGCGGCCGCACCTTCGCAATTCGAGCAGTTGTTGCAGGCGGGCTGGGCCGGCGTCTGCTCGCCGAAATAGCGCAAAATCGTGGCACGCAGGCAGTCGGTCGTCATGCAGTAATTCGACATCGCTGCGAGCCTGCGGCGCTGGGCCGCGCGGACGTTTTCGGCATCTTCCCTGGTGAGCGCTTCGTTTTCGATATCGCTTTCGATGAAAAAGCGGCAGGTGCCGATATCGCCGTCGTTCCACAAGAGCAGGCAAGTGGCTGGCTCGCCATCGCGGCCTGCGCGGCCAGCCTCCTGGTAGTAGGCCTCGAGGCTGCCGGGCATGTTGAAGTGCGCGACGTAGCGGACGTTCGACTTGTCGATGCCCATGCCGAACGCGTTGGTCGCAACCATGACCGGGGCGTCGTCGTTCACAAAATCGCGCTGGTTGGCGCGGCGCTCGGCGGCGCTGAGGCCGGCGTGATAGCGCGTGGCGGGAATGCCGGCGCGCTGGAGGTCAGAGGCGAGGGAGTCGACCTGGCGGCGCGTGGAACAGTAGATGATGCCGCTCTCGTTGGCGTTTTCCTTGATGAGCTCGCCGATACGCGCGACTTTCTGCCGGTCGGTAAGCTGCTCGACCGCGAAGTGCAGGTTGGGACGGTCGAAGCCGGTGACCAGGCTGAAGGGGTCGCGCAGGCCGAGCAGGCGCGTGATGTCGTCGGCAACGCGCGGAGTTGCGGTAGCGGTGAAAGCGGCAACGGTGGGGCGTTGGGCGGTCGTGACCGCGAGGTCATCGATGAAGGCAGCGATTCCCAGGTAGGACGGGCGGAAGTCCTGGCCCCACTGGGAAACGCAGTGCGCCTCGTCTACGGCAACAAGTGGAATACGGACCGTGCGCGCGAAGTCGCGGAACCGCGAGTCGTCGAGGCGCTCGGGTGCAACGTACACAAGCTTGAAGCGGCCTGCGCGGGCGTCGTCGAGGACATCGGCCTGGGCGGCTGCGGACAGCTGCGAGTTGAGGTACGCTGCCGGCACGCCTGCGTCGACAAGGGCGCTGACCTGGTCGTTCATGAGCGAGACGAGCGGGCTGATGACGATGGTGACGCCATCGAGCGCAAGCGCGGGCACCTGGTAGCAGATGGATTTGCCAGCACCGGTGGGCATGACGCCGAGGCAGTCGCGGCCGGCGACGATGCCGTCGATGAGTTCGCGCTGGCCGGGGCGGAAATCGTCGTAGCCGAAGTAGTGCTGCAACGTGGCGCGGGGATCTGTTGCATTGGTCATGAGCGGTGCTTTCTCGTGCGGCAGTCAATTCGAAGGTACTGTACCACAAGCGTCGTTACCCCTGGTGGAACGCTTGCGAAGAGGAATTTCAAGGGAATCTCGGCAGCATTCGCGCGACAATTCGTCGGATTTCCGTCGGAGTTTTAGGAACGTGTGTCAAACTGGTGCGAGATATAGGCGAGGTTTAGGAGGTTCTCCGATGTCAAAGCTCGAGAACATGCACCTGTTCGTGAAGCCCGGGTGCCCGTATTGCGCGAAGGTCGACCGCTTCCTAGCCGAAGCGGGGATCGAGATCGAGCATCGCAGCGTGGCCGACCCGGCGAACGCCGACGAGCTCGTGCGCGTGGGCGGCAAGCTGCAATCGCCGTGTCTGGTAATCGACGGCAAGCCGATGTACGAGTCGGACGACATCATCGCGTACCTGCGCACGGTGTAACCCTGCGTGACACTTCTCGTCAGACACGAAGTGTCATTTTTTGAGGAAGGCATGCCGGAAAGCAAGCGCCACCCAAAAATGACACTTCGTGTCTGACGAAAAGTGTCACGCCTGCAGAAAGGCGTCAGCGAGGGCAAGGAACTCGGATTGGGTGAGGGTCTCGCCGCGGCGACGGGAGTCGATGCCGGCGGCGGCGAAGATGTCGGGCAGGGCCGCTAGAGTGGTCGGATCGTTCGCGAAGTAGGTCTTGCAAGAGTTCGCGAGCGTCTTGCGGCGGTTCGCGAAGGCGGCGTCGGCCATGCGGCAGGCGGCGGCTGCGAGCGCGGGATCATCGCAGGCCGGCATGCGGTCGAGGCGCAGCACGGTGCTTTCCACATGCGGCGGCGGGAAGAAGTTGCCCGGCGCCACGGAAAAACGCCCCGCCGGGCGCGCGTACAGCGACAGCTTCACGGTGTAGGCGCCGTAGGCCTTGGTGCCGGGGCGCGCCGTCATGCGATCGGCGACTTCTTTCTGCACCATAACCGTGACACTCTCGAGCGTGTCGAAACGCTGCAGGTAATCGAGCACGACCGTGGCCGCAACCGCATAGGGGAGGTTCGCGACGAGTTTGTTGGGCGCGGGCTGCGGCAGCGCATCAGGCGTTACGTTCAGGGCGTCTTCGCTGATCAACGTGAACGTATCGGCCCAGGGGGCGAGCGTGTCTGCGAGCACGGGCGCCAGGTCGCGGTCCTTTTCTATCGCGGTGACATGGGCCGCACGCGGTAGGAGAGCGGCGGTCAGCGTGCCGATGCCGGGACCGACTTCAAGGATGCGATCGGTGGCACGCACGTCGGCGAGCTCGATGATTTTGCGGATGACGTCGTCGTTCACCAGGAAGTTCTGGCCGAGCCCGTATTTCGTGAACAGCCCATGGCGCTCGAGGACTTCGCGCGTGGCCGACGGCGTGGACAGCGGGGAGAAGCGCTCGTTTGCGCTATCCACGTTTACCGCCTTTCTTAGGCGAGTCCTTCCCAGCCGACAGGTCGAGCTTCGGACGCTGTTTCTTGCCCGCTTCGTCGAAGCGAACCTCGTGCGCCTCAGCGGTGATCTCACCGTCGGCGTCGATCCTGCCGACCCAGTCGAGCAGGCGTTCGAGGCGGAAACCGGCCACCGCGAGCGCGGACTTTACTTCACTGACCAGGGCATCGTAGCCGTACGGGTCGCCTCCCTCGCCGATTACATGCAGTGTGGCCGGGCGCTTCGCCTTGGGGTACTTGCCGCCGTGCGCCCAAAAGTACGGTTGCAGTCGGTCGAGCAGGCATTTCAGCTGCGCGGGGGCGCCCGAGAAGAAAATCGGCGTGACGATCGTGATTTCGTCGACGTCGTCGACGAGGTCGTAGAGGGTCTGCATGTCGTCGTCGAACACGCAGCGGTGACGGCCCTCGGTAACTTCGGCGCCGTCGTCGTTCTTGAAGGTTACCGGCGTCTTCTTGCGGCATGCGTCGCACGCAATGCAGGGACCGACCTCGATTTCGGAGAGCGGCACTAAGAAGAGTTCGTCTTCGGGATGCTCGTCGATGTTGGCTTCGAACAGCATTTCGGCGAGGTGCGCGCTGCGCCCGTTCGTGCGAGGCGAGCCGACTATGATCAAGCGCTTCATGCGGTGTCCTTCCGTTGGTTGAGGGTATTGTACCAGCGTGACACTTCCCGTCAGACACGACCTGTCACTCCCGCGGGGGCGTGACACTTCCCGTCAGACACGACCTGTCATTTTTTGAGTGAGACATGCGGCACAGCAAGCGCCACTCAAAAAATGACAGGTCGTGTCTGACGGGAAGTGTCACGCGTCATGCCGAGGGCATTATCGGGCGAGGAAGGTGCGCGTGTTGGCGGATAGCTGGCGCAGGAAGCGCTCGCGGGCGGGGCCGGGGGCTTGTCCGCGCAGGTCGGCGAGGGCGACGGCGGTGAAAACGACGTGCGCGGGAGTGCAGGCGGCTCCGCGCATGGGTTCGGGGGTCATGTAGGGGCTGTCGGTTTCCAGCAGCAGACGGTTCTCGGGGACCAGGCGGGCACCTTCGCGGGCGGCGTCGGCGTTCTTGAAGGTGAGCGCCCCGCCGTAGGCGATGTAGCAGTCGGACTCGATCCAGGGCGCGAGCTCGTCGGGCGATAGCGCGCAGCAATGCAGCAGCGTGCGCGGACCCAGAGCGTCGGCGTCGCGCAGGATCTCGAACGCCTCGCCGTGCGCGTCGCGAACGTGCAGGGCAATCGGCAGGTCGCGGGCCTGCGCGAGCTCGATCTGGCGAGCGAACACGCTCCGCTGCACATCGCGCGGCGAGAGGTCGTAGTGGTAGTCGAGGCCAATCTCGCCAAGCGCCGCCACGCGCGGGTCGGCCAGGCGCGCAAGCAGGACCGCTTCCAGCGCGTCGTCGTAGAGCTTCGCGTTGTGCGGGTGCACGCCAACCGCGATCGGTACTTCCACCTGCACGCCGGATTCGCGCTGCCAATCGGCGAGCTCGTCGAAGGGACGTGGGCCGTCTTCGCTCGGGTCGGTGATCATGCACACGAAATCGACACCGTTCGCGGCGGCGCGCGCAAGTTCCCACGCCGGGTCGGGCAGCATGTGAATATGCGCGTGCGAGTCGGCCACAGGCGCCTCGAGCGCAGGGTCGGGCGACGGCACTTCGCGCCACTTGTCGTGCTTGCGCCGCTGGTAGAAGCGCGTGTCGCGCTCGGGCGGCATTTTCAGGCGATCGGTCATCTAGTCCACTTCGAAGTCGATGGCGTCGGCGTCGAGACGGGGGAAGAGGGGGTCACCCACTTCGATGGGGTTGCCGGCAGGCAGCTGGCCCCAGGCAGTGGCAGCCTCGATATCGGTGATCGCGGTGATGTCACCGAGGCCGAGGCGGCGGAATGCCTCCGCACTCGTATTGGGCGCGAGCGGCGCGAAGTACAGCGCGCAGATGCGGATGGCCTCGAGCAAGTTGTACATCACGAACGCGAGCCGGTCGGCGGCCTCGGGATCTTTCGCCAGGCGGAAAGGCGCCTCTTCCTCGATGTAGAGGTTCGCGGCCTGCGTGAGCTCCTGAACTGCGGCGACGGCGCCGGTGAAGTCGACTTCCGCCATGCAGGCATCGAACTTGGCGTACAGGCCGGATGCGATCTGCTTCAGGGGGCTGTCGCCTTCGGGCGCATCGGGCACCTTCCCGCCGAAATACTTGTTGGTCATGTTCAGCACGCGGCTGACCAGGTTGCCCCAGGTGTTCGCGAGTTCGTTGTTGTACACCTGCACCATGCGCTCGAGCGAAATCGAGCCGTCATGGCCGAACTGCACGTCGCTCATGAAGTAGTAGCGATAGGCGTCGACACCGAACACGCGTACCATGTCTTGCGGTGAAAGCGCGTTGCCCTTCGACTTCGACATCTTCTCGCCCTTGGTCAGCAGAAAGCCGTGGCCGAACACGGTGTGCGCCGGCTCGTACCCCGCCGCCAGCAGCATGGCCGGCCAGATGACGCAGTGGAAGCGCGTGATGTCCTTGCCGACGAAGTGGTACTGCATGGGCCAGCGGCTGTCGAACTCGCCTTCGCGGTCGGGGTCGGCGTAGCCGATGCCGGTGAAATACGCGAGCAGCGCGTCGGCCCACACGTAGGCGACGTGGCCCTCGTCGAACGGCAGCGGAATGCCCCAGTCGAACGTCGAGCGCGAGATCGAGAGGTCTTTCAAGCCGCCCTTCACGAAGGTGACGATTTCGTTCTTGCGCGTTTCCGGGCGGATGAAGTCGGGGTGCGACTCGTAGAAGTCGAGCAGCGGCTGCTGGAACTCGGACAGCTTGAAGAACCAGTTCTCTTCGCCTGAGGCCATGAGCTGCACCGGGCGCTTGCAGT
Source organism: Eggerthellaceae bacterium (assembly GCA_017460365.1). Classification (GTDB taxonomy): domain Bacteria; phylum Actinomycetota; class Coriobacteriia; order Coriobacteriales; family Eggerthellaceae; genus UBA9715. Next base: position 4,796 of record JAFUBE010000746.1, on the reverse strand, counting down.
CGGGGCAGACGAACTCGCCGTCTTCGTTCTTCTCGAGGTCGCTTTCGGCGTAGTACGTTTCCTCGTGCACGCAGTACCAGCCCTCGTAGCTGGACTTGTACAGGTAGTCGCGCTCGTAGAGATCCTGCCAGAACTTCTGCACGGTGCGGGCCTGGCGCTCGCTCGATGTGCGGACGAAGTCGGTGTAGGTGATGTTGAGCAGATCCCACGTGTCGCGGAAGGCGGGCTCCATGGAGTCGCACCATTCCTGCGGCGTCATGCCGTGCTCTGCGGCGGTATCGGCGACTTTCTGGCCGTGTTCGTCCATGCCGGTGATGAACGCGACGTCGTAGCCGTTCATGCGCTGGTAGCGCGCGACCGTGTCGGCGGCGATGGTGGTATAGGCCGTGCCGAGGTGCGGCGCCGCGTTCACGTAGTAGATCGGAGTGGTGAAGCTGTAGGTGCCTTTGGACATGGGGTCTCCTTGCTGGCGGGCGTGATTGTTAGCGGGATTCATTCTAGCAGACGGGCGCGTGGTGCTGCTGCACGTCGCTTTCCGTCAGACACGATCTGGCACATCTGCGCTCGCGGGTCGGGCCCGGCGGCGAGCGGAGCGGGCGGATTAGACGGCGGAGAAGGCGAGCGACTTGCGGGGGTAGTTGGCGAGGGTTCGCGAGGGGGAGTAGCGGCCGGTGGGGGTGGCGGCGCGGTAGTGGGCGTAAACGGGCTTGGTCTTGAAGGTGTAGCCGTAGAAGGCGCGCTTGGCGTTTTGCGCGGTTGAGCTGGTGGTGAGGCGGTACCCGGAGCGATAGACGGGCCTCGTGGATTTCGAGGGAACGTAGAAGGCGACTCCTTTCGAAGTCCAGCCGGCCGAGACGTTCGTGCTCGTGGTGTAGCGCCACTTGGCGGTCTTCTTGTTGTACAGCTGGTAAACCGGCTTTTTCACGACCTTCACGGAGTATTTCGCGGTGGCGGTGCCTTTGTAGTTGCCCGTGCCGGTTACGGTAATCTTGCCGGTGCCCTTCACGACACCGGGATTCGCGATCGTATAGTCGGTGCCCTTCTTGAGGTTCTGGCCGAGCGCGACCGACTTCACGGTGGGCTTGCGGGTTTTGCCGTTGTAGGTGAGCGTCGTTGCGGAAAGCGTGATGGTCGCGCCCTTTACGCTCGCGGGCTTCACGGTGAAGGTGCGGGTGGTCTCGCCGCCATACGAGCCGAGGCCGGCAATCGTGACCGTGGCGGTGCCGGCGTTCACGTTGCTCTCATAGCGTACGACCTGGTAGTCGACGCCGGCGGTCAGACTCGTCGAGCCGTTCGCGACGGCGGGTGCAGGCGTGCGCGGCTGGCCGGTGTACGTCACGTTCGGCACGGTGATGTCGAGCGCGCCGACGTCGAGCGTGCCGGCGACGACGACCTTCTTCGAAAGCGCGAAGCCGTTGCTCGTGTTCGTGGCGGTGAGCGTGGCGATGCCCTCGGCGCGTGCGGTGGCGCGACCGGCGGCGGTGATGGAAAGAACGGACGGGTTAGACGAGGTCCACGCCCAGCTCGTGGCGGGCTCGGCGGTGCCGGCGATCGTGATGCCGCAGGTGAACGCGGTGCCGGTGACGACTACCGAAGGCGCGTCGACCGCCGGCCACTTCACGGTGACCTCTTGCGTCGCGGTGAGCGTGCCGTTCGTGGCGGTGATCGTTGCGGTACCGGCGCCGACAGGCGTTATGGTGCAGGCGCTCGACGTGACACCCGTGACCTTCGCCACCTTTTCGTTGTTCGATTTCCACGTGAAACTGCTGGCGCTTTGGCGCTCGTCCCCTACATATATAGAGTAGCTTCCGGTTGCGTGATAGGCGACCTCGGACGGGCCGCTGATTCGCAGCGCGACGGCGGCGACAGCGGCTTGCGCGTCGACCTCGCCGTAGCCGGTCGCGCGGTCCCAGCCGGTCGCGGTGCCGCTGCCGGCCGTGAGATCGCGTGCGGTCGCGTACAGGTTGTTCACGGCTTGGCTTGCGGTGAGATCGGGATTCGTCTTGAACATGAGCGCAAGCGTGCCCGCAACGACCGGGGTGGCCATCGACGTGCCGGATAGGCTTGCGTATCGGTTGATTGCAGGGTTCGAGCTGTCGTCGGTGTAGGTGCTGTAGATGCTCTCACCGGGCGCGGAGATGTTTTTCGATTCGTTGCCGAAGAACATGCGCGTATAGGAGTTTTGGCTGGTCGTGTTGAAGTTCGAGGACGGGTCGCGCTCGACGCCGTCGGAGTTGTTCGCGCGCTCGAGGCTGATCACGCCGACGACGTTGGGGAAATCGCACGGGTAGGAGCGAAACGCGGTGTTGGTGAAGTCGTCTTCGATGTTGCACGCGGCGGCCACGGTTACGATGCCGCTGCTCCAGGCGCTTGCGATCGCGCTCTTGAGCGCAGCGTCGGGTTTGTCGTATTCATCTTCGCGCGAAGTGCCGAGGCTGAGGTTGACCGCGCGCACGTTGAGCTTTTTCGCCACGGTAGTGCCACCCGTCGTGCTGAGCAGGTAATTGTAGCCCTTGATCAGGCTCGATGTGCTTATGTCGCCTTTCGAGTCGGCCACCTTGATGGGCATGACCTTGCACGTGGAGAAGGCGCTGGTGTTGTAGGCGACGCCGGCGATGCCCTTCGCGTTATTCGCCTCGGCCGCGATGATGCCGGCGACGTGCGTTCCGTGCGACGAATGGCCGGGGTTGTAGGCGGCTAGCGCCGAGGACTTCGAGTTCACGGCGTCATATGGGTTGGTGATGACATTGGCGAGGTCTTCGTGGTAGGTGAGGAAACCCTCGTCCATAACCGCGACGGTAACCTGGTCTGCGCTTGCGGAAGCGGTCGTCGCCTGCCAAGCGTCGGGGGCGTTGATGCTGGCGAGCGCCCACTGGCGGCTGGAGGTGTAGTAAGGGTCGTTGACAGTGAGGGCCTGGGTGGATAGCGAGGTCGCTGGGGTGGCCGCAGTGGTGGTCGGGGTGGCCGCCTGGGTCTGGGCGGTTTCCTGAAGGCGGTAGCGATAGTTTGGTTGTGCAGCTTGCACCTGCGGCAACGCTGAGAGCGCTTCGAGCGCCCGGGTAACGCCGAGGTCGGCGGGCAACGAGAGCTTCAGCAGGTCGTCGCCTATCTGTTCGTCGAGCGCGGTGTCGGCAAGTTCGGGCGTGGCGGCGAAGGCGGCAAGCGCCTGGCTGGGCGTGACGCCAGATGCGAGCGTGACGAGCACAGTGCCGAGCTCGTAGTCGGCGGAATCGTCGGCGGTGGCAACTGCGGAAGTTTGCGCCGCAGTTGAATCACCTTGGTCGGCACGATCTTGGATGGGAGATTGCGCAGCGGGTGCTGCAGGGGTTCCCTCGGACTGAACGGCGCTCGGCGCCTCGGTTGACGGCAAGCTGGGTGACATCATGAGCGCAAACGCGCATGCGCAGGCAAGTGCCAACGCAACGGCAACGAGTGTCGAACGGCATCTTCTCATCGCACGGTTTTCCCACTAATTTTCAACTGCATTTCAACAGAATGACACATTTGAGCGGGAGTTATGCGGAGATTAGGTAACAAAGGCTGGGGAATCGAGCGCGGGCGTTACCATCTTTTCGATGAGACAATGGGTAAACATAGTGGTCGCGTGCGCGCTCGTATGCGCGTGGCCGTGCGCTGCGTTTGCCGAGGAAGGAACTGCAACAGGAACGACGGCGGTGGCTGCGGAGGCCGAGCCGTACAAGATTCTGGCTGGCGAAACCGAGATCGAGAAGTTATCCGATGAGTACGAAGCTGCGCGCGATGAACTGGCAGGCGTCGATGCGAAAATCGCCGAGCTACAGGCGCAGATAGACTCGCTCGAGGCCGACTTGCCGGCGCAGGAAACGCGCAGTAACGCAGCCATGCGACAGCGCTACATCATGCAGTCGAATCCGCTGGTTATCGTGGAGTCGCTGCTGTCATCGGTAACGCTGGGCGACTTCATAAAGCAGTCGGATTACATCGATAAGATTTCGCGCGACAACTTGGCGGAACTAAACAGGCTGCGTGACATGAAATCGCAGCTTGACCAGGCGCGTTCCGAACAGGAAAACGTACGGGCGCAAGCCGAGGCGCGCATGAGCGCAGCTGAGTCGGCCCTCCGGGCGGTACAGGACGAACGATCGCAGCTGCAATCTGAAGAGCAAGCATTCGCAGCACGGCAGGCAGAGGTCCAAGGCGGCGCGAACTCGATCGAGAAATCGGAGTCGTCGAGCGCGACGGCCAACAAGAAGAAAACAGAGGCCGAGCGCAAGGCGGAGGCCGAGGCCGCAGCTAAGAAAGCCGAAGAAGACGCCGCGAAGGGAATATTGCCGCCAGTAGAGGCCACAACCGACACGACTGGGCTGTACGACGGGGCCGACTGGCACGCCGACCGCAGCGTGTTCATAGAGACCTGGGCAGAGCGCATCGACAAGTTCTTGGCCGGGTCGCCGCTTGAAGGCCAAGGGCATAACTTCGCTGCGGCAGCATGGAAGCACGGGATAGATCCGCGCTGGTCACCAGCAATTTCCAAAATCGAAAGCTCGATGGGTGCGATCTGCATCCGGCCATACAACGCGTGGGGCTGGGGCGCGTCCGATTCCGACCCATACGGGCTGGCACTCGAGTGGGGGTCGTGGGAAGAGGCGATCGACGCGCACGTGAAGGGCTTAGCTGAAGGCTACGGCTATACCGTGTCGATGGGCCGCGCGCGCACGTACTGTCCGCCGAACTGGCAACGCTGGTACAACAGCGTGGTGGAAAGCATGGCCTCGATGGCTGCGACGTCCTAGCGGCAATTGCCCCGCCGCCCCGCT
>JAFUBE010000745.1 GCA_017460365.1 Eggerthellaceae bacterium | reverse complement strand
GAGCTTCGGCGACATGGACGAAACCGTCGAGTACAGCCGCGAGCTCGTCGAGCGGTTCTTCAAGTAGGTTTTCAGCTTCCGAAGAGGTGGCGATATGGTTCGGTATACAGGTTTTTCAGACTTGATGAATCGTATGGCCGCCTCTTCGGCCGATAAGGCGGCATTCCTCGTTTGCGACGGCGACGGGCAGTTGCAGGCCATCGCATGGAGCGCGTTCTCTAAGCGTGTGGCCTTGCGGGCGGATGCGCTCGCAAGCCGGAACTGCGCGTGCGAGGCGGTTCTGGCAGACGGCTCGCTCGAATGCGTCGTCGAGGTATTCGCCGCCGTTGAAGCGGGTTTGCAGGTGGCGCTCGTCGATCCGGCCATGCCCGACCAGGTAGCAGCCCCGCTTTTGCGCTCGGTCGACGCCGATTGCGTTTGGGCGTCTTCCGATGCACGGCACGAACAGCTCGAGAAGCTGCTCGTGCCGGCTTCCGCGCCGGAATTCGGCGCTCATGGGGTGCTTTTCTTCACAAGCGGCACCACCTCGTCTTCGAAGGCGGTCGTGCTCACCGACGAGAGCCTCATGGCAAGCGCCTTCAACGGCTCGTCGCTTCTGCCGCTTTCCCCCGACGACACGCTTCTGTGCATGCTGCCGCTTTCCCACGTGTTCGGGTTCGTGTGCGGCCTGCTCTGGGGGCTTTCGTGCGGCGCCACGGTGGCGCTCGGGCGCGGGATGCGCCACTACGCCGACGACCTGCGGGTATTCGAGCCGACTGCAGTGGCGCTCGTCCCCAAGCTACTCGAATACCTGGTCGCGCGCGACGCCCTCAACGAGCGGCTGAAGCTCGTGTTGGTCGGCGCGGCAGACTGCCCCGACTCGCTGCTGGGCGCTGTTCGAGCGCGCGGCATCCGCACGAGCTTGGGGTACGGGCTCACCGAAACGAGCTCGGGAATATCGCTGAGCATAGGCGACGACTTCCATGCGATGACGATATGCCCCGACGACGCTGTGACGATTGCCGATGACGGCGAGATTCTCGTGAGCGCGCCGACGTGCCTCATGCAAGGATATTACCGCGACGAAGCCAAGACGGCTTCAGCGGTGCGAAACGGCATGCTCCACACGGGCGACAAGGGCTTTCTCGACAATGCGGGGTTGCTGCACGTGGAGGGGCGCCTCAAAGACGTGATCGGCCTTCCCAACGGGACGAAAGTGTTTCTACCCGAGTACGAGGCTGCCGTGTCCGAAGCGCTTGGAGAGCGGGATGTCGCCGTGCTGCTCGACCGGGGCATGCTGACGCTCGTTTGCGGCCAGATTGCTCGCGAGCGAACCGACCGCGAACTCATGGAGGCCGTCGACTCGGCCATGGCAACCTACCCGCCCGGTTCGCGCATCGCGCGCATTGTCCGGCTCGGCCACGCCTTGCCGCGAACAGCCGCCGGCGATGTCGAACGATGGAAAATACAGGAGGAACTCGAAAATGACAACTGCTGAAGAGATCAAAAACCGCGCGCGTGAAATCATGGCGCAGGACCTGCCCGAAGACTACGACCCGTCCATCTCAGACGACGATCCGCTAATCGTGGAGGGCGGCGTCGATTCGCTCGGCTTCATCAGCGTGCTCACCAAGCTCGAGGTCGAGTTCGGCGCCCACGTCCCCGACGAGGAATGGTGGGAAGCGCAATCCCTCAACGCGCTCGCCGAAGTCATCCTGCGCAACCAGCAGTCGTAACCCCGAGGGCGATTTCTCGGGCCGCCCCGCTTCCCGCCGGGCCCGCAGTATGCGAGGGGGCTACTTTTCCCCAAGCAGGTACTTCACGACCAGGTCGTTGTCTACTTTGCCGTCGCGGAGTTCCTCTTTCATCCAGGGCGGGAAGACGCGTTGGCCTTTTGCGTCGGTCAGGTGGTATGAGCAGAACGGAATCGCCTGGCCGCTCGGCACGGTGACCATCATCGAGCATTCGCGCAGGCGCTGCACGTCCATTGTGTAGGCGTCCATGTAGTCCATGATCACGATCGAAAGGCCGTCGGCCACATAGACGCCCTTCTTCGACAAGATGTCGTAGAACACCGACCCCTGCGGGCTGTCGGGGCTGTACGCCTCGTGGTATTCGTCGACGGTGATGAACTTCGTCGCAGGCCAGAAACCGCTTTCGTGTTCGGACACGCCATCGGGCGCCGGACCTTTCACCAAGAACACGCCCGTATCGCACAGCGGGTTCGAGCATCCGAGCGGCCAGATATCCTTCACGTCGATAAGGCCTTCTGATTGCTCGGCGAGCTTGAAGATGGTGTCGCCCGCCGTCATGCCGGTGGCCTGGCGCGCGTCGAAACGGCCCGAGGTGAACGCCGGCTGCAACGCGAGGCCCGCGACGACGTCGGAATTCTCGAGCGCGAATCGCAGGATGTCGCCGAGCTGATGGTCGTTCACGCCCGCAAGTATGGTGACGCAGAGCACCACCTGCACGCCCGCTTCACGGCAACGCTCGATGCACTTCAGCTTGACGTTTAAGATGTCGCGTCCGCAGGTGGCCTCGTACACATCGCCCGTGAGGCCATCGAACGACAGGAACAGACCCGTGACGCCCGCATCGCGCAGGCTTTCAAGATAGCCCGGGCGCGCCGCGATGACGAGCCCGTTCGTGTTCAACTCGATGCCCCAGAAACCCTTCTCGCGGCCCATCTTTATGATCTCGGGCAAATCCTTGCGGCAGGTCGGCTCGCCGCCCGTGAGCTGCACCGCGCCGTCGGTTCCCACCGCGTCGGCGATCACGTCGTACATCGCCGATATCTCGTCGAGCGAAGGATCGTGCTCTTCGGTGTCGGCGCTCATGAAGCACACCGGGCAATGCAGGTTGCACAGCCACGTGACCTCGATTTCCAGCAGCGTGCCCCGACGCTCGTGGCGTGCGCAAGTGCCGCACCCGAACGGGCATGGATGCGTCGCCGGAATCGTGTTGCGCGGCGCTGTCTTGGGCATGGCCTGCGCGGTGAGCCACCGGTAATGCTCGACTTCAGGCCAGATACGCGTCTTGTATTCGCCGTGCTCGGGACACGTGCGCGTCATCCACACAGCGCCTTCGTCATCCGCGTACACCTCCGCCGAAAGCGACTTCAGGCACTCCGGGCAAAGCGCAATGGTCTTGTGCAAGGCTTCCATATTCCCCTACTCGTACTTGCTCGCTTCGTAAGCGTTCTCGGCCGCCTGAGACTCGCGCAGGGCCTCCATGCCCTTCGCAATGCGCTCCTGGTCTTCCGCGGTGGGGGCAGCAGCGTCTTCGGTCGCATCGGCCTTGCCATCGATATAGTCGCGCGGATCGTGGTTGTCGTTGGGAGGCGTGGACACCGTGATGCCCATGAACTCGACCCAGTTCAGCGTGCGGTGCGGCACGAACAGGGGCTGGTACTTCGCCGCTTCGCGAATCGCCTTCATGCACGAGATGGCATGTCCGAGGTCGGTGACTTCGTCGACGTCGGCCACCGGATCGAAATACGCCGACGGCACATCGGCCTCCTGCAACTTGGCGAGGTAACCGTCGAGCGCCGGGCGTCCTTCCATGTTGTAGTATACGCCGGTGTGGTTCATGGGCGTGTTGTGGCTGTAGCCGACCAGCGACGTGCCGCATTCCTGGCACGGCGCGTACACGAAGCCGGGCTTGCCGAGCGTCTGGAAGTAGTCGAGCCACTGGAACGACTGGATGATGTGGCTCTTCGGCATGGTGGGCACATCGCCGCCGATGGCCACGAGATGCTCGTAGCCCTGCCCGAAGATCTGGTCGCAAGCGTCGTTGAAGTGCTCGTCGAAGGTCGAGCCCGTGTCGACGAGCAGGTTCACCTCCATCGGCCACGGCCCGATGCGGTCGAACAGCTCGCGCACCTGCTCGAGGCTCTCGGCGGGCGTCGTCGAGCAGAAGAAATCGTACGTGATCTTGTCGGCGGACGGATCGCTCGCCACCAGCTCGTCGTTTGCCTGCTGCAGTTCGCCGAGCGCTTCCATGCCCATCGTGCACACGTCGTAGAAGCAGTTCTTGTAGAACTGCGCCGCCTGCTGCATCGTGAAGAACCCGCCGTACTCTTCGGTCATGCGCGTCTTCACCACGCCTGGCAGCGGCGGTTTCGTGAAAATG
>JAFUBE010000744.1 GCA_017460365.1 Eggerthellaceae bacterium | reverse complement strand
CTGGAAATCGCCGCAGAACGGGCAGAGGAGCAGCCCGTCGGTCGTCTTGTCGTACTTCTCGAACGGGTAGCTCAGCTGCGGGTGGTAGCGCACGCGGTCCCCGACGTTCAAGTAGTCGTAGGTGGGATGCAGCGTGCGCTCCTTGTGCTTCTTCTTGCGCCCGTCGTCGGTGGTGAACTCGGTGATGAAAACCCGCCTCGTGCTGTTGCCGGAACGTTCGCGCGACACGCGCTTGCCCGTCACCTGGCCGTCCCAGCTCTTGCCGCCGAAGCGCTTTGCGAGCATGTAGACGATGATGCAGATGATGATGGCCTCGACGATGACGCCCGCGCCCACCAACACGCCGACGTTGGACGGCTTGATGACCGACACGATGGCCACGAGCAGCGGCGCGAGCAGCACGGCCGTTGCGGCGAGCACGATCACGTGCGTCCTGTTGGCCTTCTTCATGGCAGTTTGGAACTCGTCGGTCTCCATGCGCTCGGAGAACCCCGGCGTGATTCCCGCAGCAGCCATGCGGTCTCGCAAGAGCATGGGTCGCCCGTCCTGGCCGGCTGCAAGCGCCGTCGCGTCGCCCGCTCTCGATACACCATTCGCCTGGCTCTCGCCAGTCGCCCTTTCTCCGACAAGGGGAAGGCCACCCGCCTTATCGCCCGATGGCTGGAAGGGGAAATCGGCGTTTCAGGCCGGGACGCGGGAGATGCCGCTGCCGACGGGGTGGGCCAGACCGACGAGGAATGCGCTCTTGCGTCCGGCCATATTGCAAAGGCCGGGCTGTACTTCGGCGAGCAGGGGCGGCGCGAGGCTGCGCTTGCGTTCCTCGAGCGGATCGCCGCCGAAGGCCGACCCTGTGAGCTTCTGCTCCAATCCGACGAGGACACCGTCTGGATGTACGGGGACGCCGGTTTCGCGGAGCAGCGGGCAAGCCTCATGGCCCGCCTTGCCCAAGCGGGCTGCATATTCACGGTGGTGCACACCATATCGCGCGACGGCAACGAGATGTGGGAGGGCGTGCACGAATGGCTCCCCTTGTACCTGACCGGCGCGATCAGGCCCTACTACTACCCGCAGCTGCGCGACGGCGTGCGCATGCGCTCGTTGTTCGTCGCCCGCGAGGCATGCGCGCTCGTGTCGAATTCGGTGCAGGGGATGGGAAGCGGGGCCTTGAGTATCTTGCTGGACGACGCGGATGCGACATCCGCGCTCGCGCGCGAGTTCGACGCGTACCTCGCGCTCTGCCGGCCGCTTGCGCAGGTAGAGCGCCCCGAATCGCAAGCGGAGCTCGAGGCCCTCGTCGATAGTTACCGCGATGCCGGCGACGTCGTCTCGGCAGAGGTCTCGGGTGCGACCGTGTGCGTGTGCCAAAGCCGTGGCGCCCTCGGCGCATCGCCGGGAGAGCATCCGGTGATCTACCGCATCGACGAGCCGCGCCTGGCAGAGGCTATCGCCGGCTACATAGACCTCCGACATGGCAGCGGCGCGGCATAACTCCCGCTATGACGAAGCGCTAAGGAAGGATCATCACCCAGTCAGGCGCCAACGTCTGGCCCCACGATCCTAAGACGGCCCAGGCGTTCACTGTCGGCGCTTGCGACGGGACAGCGCGCCATGCTGGCAGGAAGTCCTATGCCCGGCGCTTCGTCTGCATGCGACCGATTGCGACGACCGTCACGATAGTCAAGGCCATGAGCACGATAACGCCGATGAACATAGGCATGTAGCTGTGGGTGGCGTCGATGACGGTACCCCAGATGAAAGCCGCTGCAGCGTTGCTGATGGAAGCCACCATAGATACGCGCGAGTAGATGTGCGCGTAATCGCGGTCGCCGAAGCTCTTGCGCGTGAAGATGGGCATCATCACGTTGGTGATGCCGTAGTAGGCGCCGAAGAACAAGGCCGCGGCATAGAAGGCGACCGTGGATTCGAAGAGGACCGCGAATGCGGCAACGCCGGCGATGCCGAGGGCGAGCGCGACGATGGTGGCCGTTTGCGGGTGCTTCTCGCCCACAGCGCCAAGCGCCAGCTTCGAGATGGTCTGGCCCGCCATGGCCACCGACGATGCCGTGGCTCCGAGCAGCGGTAACGCGATGCCGATTTCGAGCGTGGTGGCGTAGCTGGGAATCATGAAGTACACGTACATGCCGATGTTCAGGAAGAAGCACATCGCGCAGATGAGATAGAAGACCGGCATCTTGAACGCCTCGCTCGCGGGCACGCCGGCCAGTTCGCCTCCCGATGCGGGGGCGGCCTCGGCCTGTCCCGCATCGAGCCCGACTGGTTGCAGGCCCTTATCGGCTGGGTGGCTTGCCACCATGAACAGCGTGACGGGGATGATGAGCGCGGAGAGCACGGCGAACACCAGGTAAGTGGCCGACCAGCCAATCTGCTGGATCAGGATGCCTCCGACCGTCGACCAAACGACACCGCCAATGCCCGTGAAAGCCATTACCACGCCCAGCAACGCGCCGGCCCGCTTGGCAAACCAACGGTTGATGAGCGTAGACGGTGCAAGGAACAGCAGCATTGCAACACCGACGCCCATCGCCGCTGCCGCCGCGTAGAACATCCAGAGCGCCTGCGTGAACGACAGCCACACGAACGCGGCCACGATGATGGCGACTGCGCCAGTCGTGCACAGGCGCGCATCGCGGTTGTTCAGCAGCTTGCCCAGGAACGGCAGCGTGACGAGCGCCGCAATCCAGAGCACTGACGTGTAGTAAGACAGCATGCCACGTTCGACCCCGAGGTGCTCCGAGACCGCCGGATAGAAGATTCCCGCGCAGCTCAGGCCCAACGAAAGCGGCATGAAGCTCGTGAGCACCAACGCGGTGACCACCAGATATCCGAAATGCAGCTTGCCGCCTGGTTTCTTGCCTTGCTCCATTGTGTCTCCTTGCAGTTCAAACGCCGCGCAGAGCGGCGAAGTCATTGTACGCTACTGCATGGGGGCCGTCATAACTAGGGACTGTCCCCGGTTATGACGGCTCTCTGCGCTCCGCCCCATTAACAGTATGGCCATTCGAGTGTAGGCTTCAGAGGCTTGATTTTGCGTGTCGCTTTCAGCTGCTTGCTTTCCAATATGGAAAGAGCGCCCGTTTGGTGGGTCACGCAAGCAAAAGCGGTGGCCTTGGATCTTCCACAGGCCACCGCTTGTTCCGATAGTATCGGGCTTACCTCCGTCTCTACGCGTTGTAGCCTGCGTCGAAGCCTTCGTTGCCGGCGAACTCGGCGTCGCGGCACTTGATGGCGTCGCCTACGACGACGACCTTGTCGCCCAGGTCGGAAAGTTCGTCCACGAGGCCGTTGACGGGCACGTAGCCGCAGGCCAAAACGATCCAATCGATCGGGTGCGTCTCGGCAACGCCCTTGTGCGTGAGCACCAGGCCCTCTTCGGTAAGCTCGTTGATGGTGTGCAGGAACATGAAGTCGACATGGCGCTGCTCGCAGAAGGCGCGCATAAAGTTCACCTTGCCGCCGTCCTCCTTGTCGGCAACCACGTTGCGGCGGATGACGATGGAGATGTGACCGCGCTCGGCGTCGGCCAGATAGCAGGCCGTCTCGATGCCGACCGAGCCGCCGCCCAGGATGTAGATGTATCCCTCGGGGTTCACGCGGCCGCGCAGGATGTCCTCGCCATGATGACGCGTGCGTCGCCGGCGATGCCGGGGATTTCCTCGGGCACGCGGCCCACGCCACCGGTGGCGATGATCACCTTGTCGGCGCCGAACGCGCGCACGTCGTCGGCCGTGGCCTCCTTGTTGAGTTCCACCTTCACGCCCAGCTGGCGCACCGTGCGGTCGAGCGAGTACACGTAAGTGATGTAGTCGCCCTTGCCCGGCGTGCAACCCGCGGCGATGAACTGGCCGCCCAGACGGTCTTCCTTCTCCCACAGGGTGACGTCATGGCCGCGACGGGCCGCTGCGATGGCAGCGTTCATGCCGCCCGGGCCGCCGCCGATGATGAGCACCTTCTTGGCCTCGACTGGCTCGAACGTGTACTTGAACTCCTTGCCGACCTCGGGTTGACCAGGCAGCACGTGGGGATTTGCTGGTAGGTGTGGCCGGCGCATGCCTGCAGGCAGCCGATGCACTGGCGGATGTCGCACAGGCGCCCTTCCTTGGCCTTGTTGGGCAGGTGCGGGTCGGCAAGCGACGCGCGGCCCATGCCGACGAAGTCGCAGTAGCCGTCCTGCAGCAGCTCCTCGGCAACCAGCGGGTCGTCGATGCGGTCCACGGCCATGACGGGGATGTTCACGATCTCCTTCAGCGCCTTGGCATTGGAAGCGCCGAACGCCGGCTTCTTCCACGTGGAGGCGATGATGCCGTCGTTGTACGAGCTGTACAGGCCGTTCGAGCAGTTGATGGCATCGACGCCCCACTCCTCGAACATCTTGGCGAGCACGCGCGACTCGCCCAGGTCGCGGCCGTTGGCCGTGCCCTCGACGGCGCTGAAGCGGATCATGATGGGGAAATCATCGCCCACGTTGGCGCGCATCTCGTCGTAGATCTCGTGCAGGAAGCGCACACGGTTGATGAGCGGACCGCCGTACTCGTCGGTGCGATGGTTCTGATGGAACGACAGGAACGCAGCGATGAGGTAGCCGTGGCCGGCGTGGATCTCGATGCCGTCGAAGCCGGCCTTCTTCGCGCGCCCGGCAGCCGCGCCGAACTGCTTCACGAACGTGTGGATCTCGTCGACCGTGAGCTCGCGAGCCATGTCGCGGTTCCACGGGTCGGCAGACGGCGAGGGCGCCATGGTCTGAACGCCGCCGTTGATGAAGTGG
>JAFUBE010000743.1 GCA_017460365.1 Eggerthellaceae bacterium | reverse complement strand
TACGGTCGCCGTATCGTTTTCGGACAAGCCAGCCGTGTCCCAAAGGGGGGCACCGTAGTTCACGGCCACTTCGACATGCGGGTATCCGGGATAGCCGGCAACCAAGGGCTCGCCCACGCGCACGTAATAGCCGTTGAAATAGGGGATGCCCTTCAGCTCGTACCCGTTCGAGAACACGACGTCGACGCTATCGCCGTAGGCAAAGCCGAGGTCGTTGAACTGGTCGATCGTGGCATCGAGGTACACGCCGCCGAAGCTGGTGTCGCGCATGACCGCGCAGTTTTCGAGTTTGGGTGAAGCCGCCGCTTGCGACGCGGCCGCGCTGCTGACCGAGCTGCTGGCCGAGCTGCCGCTGGCGGCAGTCGATCCGGACGATTGCGCCGCGGCGCAGCCAGAGAACAACGCGACGCACAATGCCAGGGCGCATGTCAGGGGGGCTAATGCTTTCATTGCCATCTACCTTCCTCAAGGGGGCCGTTAGTCGGCGATGCGGGCTTCGCGATGCCGCTTCTTGCCATGGGAGCGCCTGCCCTTGTCGCGCGCAGCGCGAGGGGCTGACAATGCATCGTTATCCGCATGCGGCTGCTGCGCACCTGCATGGTGCTCCTGCTTCATCTTGTACATCCTGTTGTCCACCTGCTTGATGAACTCGTCCAGGCTTCCCTCCTCGAAAAAGCTCTTGCCATACGAAAGGGAAAGCGGGTAGGGCGGATTGCCCCTATTGTACCGGTCGAGGTTCTCGCCCACGTTGGCAAGGTACGCATCCAGGCCGTCGGGCGAATCGGTGGCCTTCAGCACGATGAACTCGCCGCCGGCGAAGCGGAACACTCGCACGCGCTAAGAAGACGCGTCTTTATGGGCGTCATAATGGGCTTTCCGGCATCCGAAGGGCGAAGGGCGAAGCCCGAAGGGTTTCCCAGTTCAGGACCTGCCACCGAGCTTTTCGCCTTGGCTTACTGCACGCTTTCAAACAGGCGCACGGCATGATCGGCCAGATACAGGGGCAAGCTCAGCACCCCGTCCTCGTATGAAAGGTTACGAAGGGACATTCGCACGGCAAGGGGCGTGCGGTCGGGGTACTTGCGCCGGTAATAGTTCAGCGACGGCGATTTCACGTTTCCGCCTGATTTCACCTCGATGGGAACGACGCTATTGCCCGACTGCACGAGGAAGTCGACTTCGTGTCGCGGTTTCTCGTTGAGCCAGTAACGCGGTGCGACATCAAGCTGGCCGATGAGCGCTTGCAGGACGTAGTTCTCCGCGAATGCGCCTTTGAATTGGGCGAACAGGTTGTCCTTCATGCCGAATGTCGATGGAGCCAGACGCGATAGGCGGCGCAGAACGCCGACGTCGAGGCAGTAGAGCTTGAAAGCCGAAGCTTCGTCGTGAGCCGATAAAGGCATGCCGGGCTGCGCGTTGCGGGTGACGCGCGCGATCAAGCCTGCGTTTTCGAGCCATACGAGCGCGTCCTCGTACTCCCGAGCGCGTGCGCCTTCCCGCACAAGGCCGAAGAGGAACTTCTTGTTCTCGCGCGCGAGCTGCGTCGGCAGCGAGTTCCAAATTCGCGATATCTTGGCAAAACCCGTCCTGCCGCCATGCTTCGCGAAATCTCGCTCGTACGAGTCGATAAGATCGCCGAGCACCTGGTCAACAGCTTTGAAATCGCGCTCCTCGTTCCAAGTTTCCACTGCTTCGGGCATGCCGCCAACGGCGAAATACTGCTGCAGCTTTTCGGTGAGTTG
>JAFUBE010000078.1 GCA_017460365.1 Eggerthellaceae bacterium | reverse complement strand
GGATGTGAAGGCCCTGTTCGCGAAATCCGTGGAAATTGACCTGAGGCGGAAATCTCCACGCAAGAAAAAATCAGCGAAGAAGCGTTAACATCCCAGTTCAGACCCTATAAATGAAGAATCACGCTGTCAAAGATGAGATACAGCTTCGTCAAGCACATTGAACGTGGCTTGCAATAAGCAAAACTAACTGCGCACAGCAAACAAAGCAGGTGTACGATGGAATTCATGCGGAATAACCAGGGGCTGCAACCTAAGCAGCAAGAAGAGGGGGAACCGCTTATGAAACGACACTGGGCCACGCCCGCATCCGAAAACGGCAAAGGGCACGAGAACCCCAAGCGCAACCAGGGAAACGCCGTCGTCGAAGTGTTCGACAAGCCGGAAAGCGCCAAATCCAAAGAGGAAAGCGAGCATCCGGAGCTCTGGGAACAGAATTACGTATGGCGTCCCGACAAGGCCTACCGGCCGGAAGACCCCATGGACCCATGGGCACCCGCGATGGAAATCGACCCTGCCACGCGCCCTGAAACGATGAAGCTCGCGAAGATGATGGTCGACCGCATCCCCAAGAAAATCGGCTTGCAGAAGATCACGCCGGCCGATCCCGAGTGCTGGGGGTTGCTATCGGTCTTCACCGAGGAGACGGCCTACATCGCGAACCACATGGGCGTGCGCCACCCCATGACCATGACCCAGATCGCCGAGGCGTGCGAATGGCCACTCGAAAAAGTCGAGCCGCTCGTGAACCTCATGGCGCAAAAGGGCAACCTCGAGTACAACTGGGAAAACCTCGACGGTACCAACCCCAACCACGAGAAGCGTTTCTCGGTGCCGGTGCAGATTCCCGGCATGGGCGAGTTCTACGCCATGAACGAGGCTGCGCTCGAGGAACATCCCGAAATGAGCACGTACTTCGAGCGGGTCGCCTACCTGGGTCCTGCGGCGATCGCCGACATCGTGCCGCCCGGTGGCGGCGGCGTGGGCATGCACGTCATCCCCGTGGAAGCGGCCATCAACCAGGAAGAGAAGTCGGCCGACGTCGAGCACCTGTCGTACTGGCTCAAGAAGTACGACCGCTTCTCGTCGGCGGTGTGCTCGTGCCGCATGAGCGAAACCGTGCGCGGCGTGAACACCGGCGACGACCCCGAGGGCTGGTGCATCGGCGTGGGCGACATGGCCGACTACGAAGTGCAGACGGGCAAAGGCCGCTACATCACCTACGACGAGGCCATGGAGATCATCCAGAAGGCCGAAGATTTGGGCTTCGTGCATCAGATCACCAACATCGACGGCAAGGACAAGATCTTCGCCGTGTGCAACTGCCAGAAATCGGTGTGCTACGGCCTGCGCACGAGCCAGCTGTTCAACACGCCCAACTTCAGCCGTTCGGCCTACATCGCGCACGTCGATTCCGACAAAAGCGGGGCCTGCGGTCAGTGCGTGGAGCACTGCCCGGCCGGCGCCGTGAAGCTCGGCCAGCGCCTGTGCACCGTAAACGGGCCCGTGGAATACCCGAAGCGCGAACTGCCCGACGACGTGAAGTGGGGCCCCGAGAAATGGGATCCGAACTACCGCGACAACAACCGCATCGAGACGTACGACACCGGCACGGCGCCGTGCAAGGTCGCGTGTCCCGCGCATATCGGCATCGAAGGCTACCTGCACTTGGCGGCGCAAGGCCGCTATACCGAGGCACTCGCGCTCATCAAGAAGGAAAACCCCTTCCCCGCCGTATGCGGGCGCGTGTGCAACCACCGCTGCGAAGACGCGTGCACCCGCGCCATGATCGACGACGCCGTGGCCATCGAAGCCGTGAAGAAGTTCATCGCCGAACGCGACCTCGAAGCCGACACGCGCTACATCCCGCCGGTGCTGCAGCCATCGCTGCGCGGGCCCTACCCCGAGAAGATCGCCATCGTCGGCGCCGGCCCCGCAGGCCTCACCTGCGCGTACTATCTTGCCACGCTGGGATACGCACCCACCGTGTTCGAGCGCAACGAGCTGCCGGGCGGCATGATGACCTACGGCATCCCCTCGTACAAGCTGGAAAAGAACGTGGTCGCAGCCGAAATCGACGTGTTGCGCGAGCTGGGCGTGGACATCCGCTGCGGCGTCGACGTCGGCACCGACGTCACGCTAGCCGAGCTGCGCGAGCAGGGCTACAAGGCGTTCTACCTGGCCATCGGCGCACAGGGCGGGCGCAAGGCCAACGTCCCCGGCGAAAACGCGCAAGGCGTGACCACCGCCGTGGCGCTTTTGCGCGAAGTGCTCGCCGACGAAAACCGCACGCTCAGTGGCAAGACGGTCGTCATCGGCGGCGGCAACGTGGCCATCGACGCGGCGCGTGCCGCCGTGCGCGCAGGCTCGAGCGAAGTCGCCATGTACTGCCTCGAGCAGCGCGACGAGATGCCCGCGACGCCCGAAGAACGCGCCGAGGCCGAGGAAGACGGCGTCGCGATCGATTGCGGCTGGGGACCTGCGGAGGTGCTGGTCGAAGGCGGCCGCGCAACGGGCGTCGTGCTGAAACGCTGCACGCGCGTGTTCGACGAGAGCGGCCGATTCTCCCCTGTCTACGACGAAAGCGACACCGTCACCGTGGCGTGCGAGAACGTGGTCATGGCCGTCGGGCAGACCATCGAGTGGGGCAACCTCCTGGAAGGCTCCGCGGTCGAGCTCGACCGCGGCGGACGGGCGCAAGCCGACGCGAAGACCTTCCAGACGGCGGAACCCGACGTGTTCGTCGGCGGCGACGCGCTCACCGGCCCGAAGTTCGTCATCGACGCCATCGCTGAAGGCCACGAGGCCGCCATTTCCATCCATCGCTTCGTGCAGCCGGGCAACTCGCTCACGCTCGGGCGCAACCAGCGCCGCTACGTCGAGCTCGACAAGGAAACGGTGGCCATCAACCCGCTGAGCTACGATCATGGCCCGCGCCAGCGCGAAGGCGTCGACGAAGCGCTCGACAAGCGCACGACGTACCGCGACTGGCACCTCACGCTGACCGAAGAGCAGGTTCGCGCCGAAACCGCGCGCTGCCTGAAGTGCGGCGCGAGCGTAGTCGACCCGCACCAGTGCATCGGCTGCGGCGTTTGCACGACCAAGTGCGACTTCGACGCCATCCACCTGAGCCGCGAACTGCCGGAATGCTCCGACATGTATGTGAACGAGGACAAATTGAAGGCAATCATCCCCTATGCGGCGAAACGGGAGATTAAAATCCTGAAGAGGAAGCTGATGCGGAAGTAGACGAAGGGTTTAGGAAATCAGGAGCTGGAGTGGAAGCCGGTCAATCGACTTGGAGGATGCCTCTCGCAGGAGCGATCTCCTGATCGTTCCTGCGGGCTTGTCCCCAATGGGGTTGTCCCGGAAGGGTTGTCCGACTTCAGCTACGGCCCTTGGTAATAATCGGCGAGAAGAAAGGATGCAATATGGCTAGAAAATCGTCAGGGCTTTTGGGCATCGCCAAAGGCGCGGGCACGGTGTTGGGAGTGGCGGGCGTCGCCACGGGAGCGGTGCTCGGCGGCTGCCAGGCCGTGTACGAATGGGGCAAGAAATGCTACGCCACGCCTGCCGAGCAGGCGCTCACCTACCCCGGCGACGAGCTGATGGAGCGCTTCGACCAATCGCTCGTCGAGACGGTCACCTCCGCCATCACCATCAACGCCCCGGTCGAGGAAGTGTATCCCTGGATCTACCAGTGGGGCGGCACGAAGTCCGGTTCGCTGAGCTCCGAGGTGCTCGAGCGCGTGTTCGGGCGCATGTCGATCTTCAACCGCTACGAGATCTGCGAAGAATGGCAGATGCCCGATTCGTTCATGCCCGGCGACTTCATGGAATGGGACCGCTCCGGCATGGGTTGCGAGGCGGCCGACGTCGTGGCTGACAAGTACATCCTCAGCTTCTCGGACATCAAGCACCCGCCCCGGGCGCGAGGCGCTTACGCCATCGCCGGCGGCACGGTCGACGACATGAACTTCATCTGGGGCTGGTATTTCGTGCCCCTGCACGGCAACCGCACCCGCTTCATCTGCCACTGGAAATACTACGGCACCAAAGACGCCGTCACGCGCTTCGCGCTGAAACGCGCCATCCTGATGTGCGGCACGGCCATGCAGCGCTGGCAGATGGAATACACGAAGAAGTGCGCCGAGGGCACCATGCCCGTGCACAACCACGTGAAGCTGTACCGCAAGATCTTCGGGCCATACCACTACGCACCCGACGAGATTCAGGACAAGACCGACTGCACGCATGTGCGCGACGGACGCAAGGCTCCCGCCATCGAGGAAGTGCGCCCCGCGAAGATGGCCGACCCGGCCTGGCCGCCCGTCGAGGGCCCGTGGGATGTCGATTACGACTACTACAAGGAGCGCATCCCGCGTGCCATCGCCGAGATCAAGGAGCAGGCGGCCAAGCAGCAGGCTGCTGCCGACGCAAAGCTCAAGGCCCTCGAAGAAGAGCTCAAGGCGCTGAAGTAGTGCAACGGAGAAGTTGGGAATTCGCAAGTCTTTCCACCTTCTAACGAGAAAGGAAGGAACACTGATGGACAAGAACATCCGCATCGCGATTATCGGCGGCGGCCCGGCCGGCCTATCGGCGGGCATGTACCTGGAGCAGGCCGGGTACGACAACTACGTGATCTACGAGCGCAACGGCTGGGTCGGCGGCAAGTGCCATTCGCCCGAGTACAAGGGCCGCCGTTACGAGCTCGGCGCCATCATGGGCGTGCCTTCGTATTACGCGATCAAGGACGTCGAGGACTTCTGCGGCATCACGCATGACGGCCCGCGCCTGAATCGCAACTACAAGGACCTCAACGGCAACGTGATTGACCCGTTCGATCCGAAGAAACATCCGCTCCAGGCGCCGCGCCTGCTGCGCATGAAAAGCCAGGTGAAGAAGTTCGGCGAGCTGCTGCTCACCAAGTACAAGGGCTACGACGTGAACGGCCACCGCGGCGTGGCGCAGGGCCGCTACGACGGCTACGCCGTCACTCCTGGGCGCGAGCGCATTTCCGGCGAGAACGAGAACCTGAAAGACCTCGCCCTGCCGTTCAAGGACTTCTGCGAGAAGAACGGCGTCGAGCTCGTACAAGACATCTGGATCGGCCCGTTCACTTCGTTCGGCTACGGCTACTTCGACGAGATCCCTGCCGCCTACGTGCTGAAGTACCTCGACTTCCAGACCACGATGAACTTCGTGAAGGTGAACCTGTGGACGTGGAAAGACGGCACGCAGAGCATCTGGGAGCACCTCAACGACAAGATCAAGCACCCGGCGCTTCTGAACTCCGACATCACGAAGGTCGAGCGCAAGGACGGCAAGGTCTTCGTCACCGTGAACGGCAAGGTCGAGGAATTCGACAAGCTGATCGTCACCGCACCGCTGCAGTTCTTCGGCGAGTACGCCGACATCCGCGAGGACGAGAAGAAGTACTTCGACAAGATCGACTACGAGCGCTACGACGTCATGGGCTTCCTCACCGACGAGG
>JAFUBE010000077.1 GCA_017460365.1 Eggerthellaceae bacterium | reverse complement strand
GGGAGCGCATAGGTTCGGCCCGCAGAACTTCGAGTTCTCGCGGTTTTCGGCCAGCTCTACGACCTCGATGTTCATCTTGCCCATGAGCGAGCGCACCGCTTCGTGCGCGGCGGGCTTGTCGAAGGCTATCCAGCAGTCCTGCAACGTCATGCGCTCGCCCTGGTAGTCGGGAAACGCGAAGTCGGGGTCGCGGTCGATGATCTCCCAGAGGAACTCGATGTTCGCGTCGGTGTTTTCCTCGATGATCAGCGCGCAGTTGTTGCAGACGATGACCGCCGTGTCATCTGCAGTCAGCTTCGTGTGATTGGGCCTGCAACATCCGATGGGCGCGACGCCCAGCTTCTCCTTCACGTATGCCCGCGCGTCCTTGCTCGCCTGCCTGAACTGCGCCGTTGCCTTGCAGCTCGGGAAGAAATACGTTGCCATGTGCGCCTCCCTTTTCCCGCCTTCGAACTTTTGACGATGGTATCATGCGTTCCCGCAAAACGAGACTGTTCATTTTGCACAGCGTTTCCTGGGAGTCCTGTTTACGCAGTCGGCAGCTTAACAGGATTACAATTCTACAAACGATGGTAATGGAGAAAGAAGTAGCCTGCATGGATAAGCGAAGTACAGCGCAAGGTGCCGCTGACCTCGATCTGGGCATGCTCGGGGAGACTGAGCTCGCGGCGATGGAGAAATTGTTCTCAACCGAAGCCGAAGGCGATTCCGAGGCTGTTGGTCAGCTGAAGGCCGCACTTGCGAAAGACCGAGCTCGTTCGACGGTCGAAAACCCGGCGGATGCCCTGCTCGGCCAGGCGCTTATGAGCGGCGGCGTGTCGTGCGCGGACGGAATCGCGCTGTTCGAGCGGGGCATGGGGGAGGGCGCCAAGCGCTTTTGCGTGTTGGCGGTTTTGCCGGGAAAACCCCTTTCCGCAACCGCGCTTGCCAAACTTGCCGAGCGCATCCAAGAAGCCATCGCCCCCGGACGCGCCGTGGTTGTTGGCGACGCCGTTGCTGTCGTGTGGCTGGCAGGCGGCGATGGGATTCCCGACGGGCTCGTCGAATGCGTTCGCGCTGCATCCGTCATCGCCGGCGCCCCCTGCGCGGTTGGCGTCGCCGAGGCCACGTCGTACTTCGAACTCTTGTCCGTGTGCTTCGAACATGCCCGCTACGCTGCCGGCAAGGCGCGGAATCGCGGCCTAGACTTGCTTTCCTACGAGGAGTGCCGGTTCGAGTACCTCGCCGACAAGGTGGGCCTCGACGACGCGTTCGCCTACGTGCGCGACGCGCGCGTACTCGGCCTCTACGAGAGCGACTGCGAGCGCGGAAGCGACCTTCTCGCCACCGCCGTCACCTACATCCAGTGCGGGTTCAACCTCGGTCACACCGCTGCCGAGATGCACCTGCACCGCAACAGCGTGGTCTACCGCCTCAACCGCATTGCCGAGCGCTCGGGCATCGACCTGCTCGGCCCCTACGAGGACTTCGACGTCCTCACGCTGTTGCTCACCTGCAAGCTCTACCGGGCGCGCCTCGACGAAAGCGCCGTGCCCGAGGAATGGACGCCCTCGTGCTAACCGACAACTTGGGGTCTGACCCCAAATTACCCAAATTGCCACACCGTGAAGGAGTGATCATGCCCAGGCTCTTCATGCCAAGCTGCAACAACTCGCTCATGTACACGCGGTCGATTCGGCGGCTCGGGAACTACCTGCTCGATCGGGGGCTTGTAGACGGCTGGACCGGGTGCTGCAAGCCGGGCGGCCCGGGGCATGCCGACATCCCCGAGGGTGCCGACATAGTGGTCATCTGCAATTCGTGCATGGCCATCGCAGAGGAAAGCCTGAACTGCAACTCGGTCACCAACGCGCTTGAGATAATCCTGGAAGACGACGGCTTCGATTACCCCGACTACGGCGGAGAAGAGATCACCATCCAGGACTGCTGGCGGGCGCGCGGCAGGCACAGCCTCCATGATGCCGTGCGCGAGCTCATGCGTCGCATGAACCTGGTGCCGGTGGAGCTTCCCGAGAATCGCGACCGGTCTCGCTTCTGCGGTGTCACCACCTGCCAGGCCATGCCCGAACTGAACGCGAAGCTCGCCCCGGGCCGCTTCGGCAACGTGGGCGAGGGCCTGTTCGTGCCGCGTGGCGAGGCGGAGCGCCGCGAGCTCATGCGCGAGCACGTCGCGCAGATAACGACACCGCGCGTGGCCTCCTACTGCATCAGCTGCGACGCGGGCCTGGCCCTCGGCGGCGCCGATTCCGCGTCGCTCGTGAATCTGCTCTTTGACAAGTCGGTGCCCCTGTAGGCGTTCCTTTGCACAAAATGAATAGAGAATCGCGGGACTGCCCCACTTGCCGCCGGACCCAGACCGGGGCATCCGCGCGGGACTGCCCCACTTACTGCCAGACCCAAAGTGGGGTAGTTTCTAGGATTGCGCTTC
>JAFUBE010000742.1 GCA_017460365.1 Eggerthellaceae bacterium | reverse complement strand
CTCGCTGCGGAACCGCTCGTCCTCTTTCGCGAGCTCCTCGATCTTCGCGATCTCTTCCTTGTAATCGGCCATCTGCGTCTCCTTGTCCAACCGGGCCCGCACGCCACTGCTTCGAAGTGCGGGCGTTTCTGCCGTGCGCCCTTCAAGGCGCTTGCGTGTTATACGCGACAACGGCACGACCGTCCCAGCTGTTTGCCGCAAGGCAAGCAAAAAACGCAGGCTGCTACGAGAACAGGGGGTCGTCAGACACGGGGGAGGTGATTAATCAGGACTTTTCTAAGCTGACAGGTACTTCCTCGACCGCCCGTTCCCCACGGGAACGACCCGGTGCTCGTCGACCAGCTTCGCGAGCGCCCGCTGCGCGGTCCTCCGCGGGTAGCCGGCCTCGACCGCCTCGGATATGGTCAGGCTCCCCCTGCTCGCGACTAGTCCGGCTATCTCGGTGACGAGGTCCGTGGCGGAAGGGGTCGCAGGGGTTTCGGCGGGCAGCGCCCCGGACGGGCGGTACACCGGCACCGTCGCGGTGAACACGGTCCCCTCCACAAGCTCGGGATCCTTTCCCGAGTAGCGTGGCGAGTACTCGAAGAGGTTTCTCGTGCCGCTCCCCAGCTCCTCGGCGAGCCCGATGGTGGAGAAGAAGGACGAGACCAGGGGGTTCTTCGGCAGCGGGCTGAACCCTTGCGGGGTGATGGGGCCCGTGAACATCGCCCGGCTAGCGTTCTCGGTCCGCAGCGCGTCCGCGTCGATGACGATGCGCGCCGGATAGGGGCTCGTGAACTCGCGGTGGATCAGGCAGTTGGCTACCACCTCGCGCACGATCGAGTCGCGCAGGCTGATTGACCTGTCGCCTTCGAGTGTGAAGCGGTCGGGCATGTGCTTCCGGCAGAAGTCGGCGAGCAGGTCGTAGGCCTCCACGAGGTTGCAGCGGACGACGGTCCTGTCGTCGTAGCGGCTGTCGGGGTCGACCCTCCATACGGCATCGGTCTTGTAGGGTGGGCAGACCGAGCGGATGACCTCGTCTTTGCCGAGCAGTAGGACGGCGGCGAGGTTGAGCCCCTCGTCCCCCGTCGAGAAATCCTTGCCGAGAAGGCCCGCAGACTTCAGCAGGGCCTCGTCGCCCAGGCGCGCCCACTCGTGGTCGGGCTGCTTGTGCGCGGCCCGCTCGCGGATGCTGTCCAGCAGCTCCAGCTTGAGGTCGTCGAGCGCCACGTGCTTGTAGACCCGCTGCTCGGTGTAGAGCCCCTGCTTGCGGATGCAGATCTCGGCGAGGCGCGACGCGCTGCGCACGACGACGTCGGAGTCCTCTACGCGCTCGTAGATGTCGCCCTTGAACCTATGCATGTTCGGGCTGGGCGGCACCCAGAGCCTCAGCACGGCCTTCCCCTCGAAGTCGATCCTCTCGAACTCGAAGGCCACCGGGGAGTCGAACAGCTTCGGGTTGTTCACAACGTTGACGACGTTGCGCTTGATCACAAGCAGGTTGTCGGCGTTGATTCCCGAGATGGCCCCGTCGTCCTCCACGCCGAGGAAGATGGACCCCCCGAAGGTGTTCGCGAACGAACAGACGGACTCGAAAGTGTCCTTTTCGGGTTGCTGCCTGCATCTCTTGAACTCAACGTCGACGGTCTCGCCGATTGCGAGGATCTCGGAAAAGGCTTCGGGTCTCATGGGCTGCCTCCTTTTCGCGCCAGCATAGCATACATGGCGCGAATATGGCGCGATTGGCGCGAATGTTGACCATCCAGGCATATCGTTAACTCGCGCCTGCACAGCGCCGCGAAGTCGATGCCGTTGGCCTCGTAGGGAACCGAATCGATGACGTAGCCCGAACGGCACATCGGCGTAGCGCCAATTAAGGCGAACATCACTGGCCTGATGTTTCCGAACGTCAGGCGAGCCACTCCCCGGCTTCGAGTTTAGATTGTTCCCACGGTGCTACTGTGAGGGCCTCGTTGTTGCAGTGGCGGCACATCGGGTGGGGCCTGCGGCGGAAAGCCTCGATATCGTCAGTTGACACGATGGAGCCGAGGGGAAGCGCATCATCAGGGCTGTCGTGCATATGAAAGCGGAAACGCCGCGCTAACGAGCCGTGGTGAGCCGCCACTTGGCAGAGCCAGATGGACCCGCGTGCAAGCTGGAGATAGCATCCTCCGAATGGGCAGGAGGTGAAAGACCTCGCCGGATCGCGCTCTCCGTGCGGGTCGAGCGCAAGGCGCATGAATGTTTCCTTGCCCGCGCCTGCACCGGTGATGTCTCCTGTGAAGAATGTCTTTGCGCCTTTGGATCGAGCGTATTCTGCGAGCTCAACGTAGTCCATGTGGATGGGGTAGGGCGAGATGGCGAGCTCGATGGCGCATTCCGTGAGCGTGTCCCAGAACGCGTCGTCCATGCGACGCAGTAAGAGCCCGTTCGTGCACAGGCTCACGTACTCGCCCGGCAAGAAATGGCGGGTTGAGCGCATCACGTCGACGATGCGCGGGTGTAGCAGCGGCTCGCCGCCCATGAGCACGATCGCGTCGAAATACCCTGCGACGCGATCGACGGCGGCGAGCTGCTCCAAGTCGCGTTCGTACTCCTCAAGGTCGAGGAAGCGCTCTCCCGCCAGGGGTGCGAAGTGCAGGCAGCCCGCGCAGCGCAGGTTGCAGTGATCGCACACTTGCACGTCGAGCTTGGGCTTCATGGCCATTTTCGCCCAACGCTCGGCGAACCCCTCGGTATACGGCGACCTGCTGGGAACCATGTTCGCAGCCCGACAGGCTTAGCAATAGCTGTAGTCCTGGCACTTCCACATACGGTCTTTGCATGTGCCCCAGGCACCGCCGCTTATATCCTCGAGCTGCTCTTCGGATAGCTCGTAGCCTTCTTGCTTTGCCAACGCCAGCAGCTCTTCGGGCGTCTTGCAGGCGAGCACCTTCTCTTTTTGCTCGGGGGTCAGGTCGTCAATGTTCATAATGCGCCTCCTTGATTTATCGTTGTGGCGT
>JAFUBE010000741.1 GCA_017460365.1 Eggerthellaceae bacterium | reverse complement strand
GTGACGCTTAACGGCAAGGTGCTCGCTTTGAAGGCCGGGACCGACTACAAGCTGACGTACAAGAACAACAAGAAGATCGGCACGGCCACGGTGACGGTTGCGGGCAAGGGCAGCTGCACCGGCACGAAGTCTGCGAAGTTCAAGATCAAGATGGCCAACGCGTTGACGGTGAAGGTGGCGAAGGCGAGCGTGAAGGCCTCGAGCAAGGCCAGCACGGTCAGGCCGATCGCCAAGGTGACGACCTGGTTCAAGACCACGGTGACCTATGCCAAGGCCACGACCGCCAAGGCGAAGAAGCTCAACGGCTACGAGGTCCTCTCCGTCAACAAGAAGACCGGCAAGGTCACGGTGAAGGCGGGCGCGAAGCCTGGCACCTATAAGCTCATGGTGAAGGTCACGGCCGCCGAGACCGCCAAAGTGAAGGACGCTTCGAAGACGGTCACCGTGACCGTGAAGGTGACCGGCAAGGCCAAGGCAAAGTCGTTGAAGGCGCAGTCCGCGACCCCGCGGCCGGGTACCGCCCTCATCGCCGCGACCGTGGCCTAGCCGCACGCCGGCGCCCCTGGTTTGGCAGCCGGCGTGACACTTCCCGTCAGACACGATCTGTCACTTTCGCGGCGGGCGTGACACTTTCCGTCAGACACGAAGCGTCACTTCTGCGGGAAGTGTCACGCCTGTCGTCGATTCTTCGACGAGATGGATCAGCAGGACATCGGAAGGGATAGCTGAGAAATGGACGCTAAAGGCAAGACGGACCTGCTCGGGAGGCCCGTGCGCATGCCCATGAAATCAGCGTATATAATGTCGGCTACAACACTGCGTCTCGCATGCGGGAGAAGAACGCGGCCGGCCGGGGCGGGCTCCGGGCCCGGCTCGCGACGAGGGTGGTCGCGGGCATAGCGACCTTCTCGCTCGTGGCGTCGATGTGCCCGGGCGCAATGGCGCTCGCTTACGCCAACGACCAGCTTGCCGCTGGCGCGGCAGACTTGGAGGCGCAGGCCGAATTCCAGGAGCTCGCGCTCACGGTGCAGGGCGAACCGGCAATCGCCAAAGCGATAACCGAGAACACCCATCGCTTGTCAACCGGCGCCTACGCGGTGACTCGTGACGTGACCATCGAGCCGGACGACAGCGGCAACGCCCTCCAGGTGGACCCGGGCGCGAGGGTGACGATCATATTCATGGGCGAGAACGTGAAGCTCACCGTGACCGAGAGCGCGAACTACGAGGCCGCCAGCCCCAAGACCGTCACACTGACGGCCAATGTGAAGTAGGCCCGCGCGATAAGGCAAAAGCGAATGGGACCGAGGGGCCTGTGCATGCGGGCCTCTTCCTTATGCGCACGGAGGTGTCGCCGTTGCACTGCCCGTCGCCAGCGGGATCGCCCGCGGCCTGGAGCGGTTCGAGGAAGGCGACTGCCTGACGCACGAGGAGGCGCGCGATGCGCAGGGCAGGCTGAGGGAAGCGAATTAGGAGGGCGTTTCAACCGATTTCGCAGCCGTGTGCCCAACGGGTCGCGAGCGTCGCGGTTCGAGCCAGATGCGGAAGGCGTCGCCGTCGGAGGCGGACACGTCGACGAGGCGCAGCGTCGTGTGGGACGTTCCGGCTGCGGTCGTGGCTTCCAGGCTCGTCAAGCTGAGCCTGCGTTGGAAGGGATTATCTCGCGTGTTGCCCGACTGGATTTTGGCGCGCGGGATCGTGCTCTGAGCGGTCGAGAGGCCGTCGTTGCGCAGCACGAGAAAGCGATCGTTCCACGTGTACCCCGAGTGGCGTGCCCACAGCACGGCGCCGACGCCGAACACGGTCGTTAGCGCGATGAGCAGCACAGCCAAGACCGCGAGCGACGCCTGCAAGAACGTCAGGTAGCTCCCGCGCAGCGCGGCGTCATCGAACGCGATGGCATTCGACGAGACGGACCCCATCAGAGCGATCCAGCACGCGGTTATTGCCACTACCGTCCACAGCGCCCAGTTGAACCACACGCAGCGCCGTAAGATGGCGCGGCGTAGCGCGGGGCGCGGCAGGGGTTTCAGGTCGGTCTTGCGGGGGCGGTCCGCCAGTTCGGGCAAGAGCGCATCCAGGATCTCGTCGACGCGGTCGACCTTCACGAACGGATGGATGACCAGGCCTTTCACGCCCATGCGCGAGTTGTCGTTGCCCGAACCCTGCTGTCCGGCCGCATCGATGCGCCCGAGCGAGAGCTCGCAGTAGCCGAACAGCCGGCGCACGACCGATTGGCGCACCTCGATCGACTGCACGCGCTCGATGTCGATTCCGCTGAAGGTGCGCGCGAGCAGCCCCCGCTCGACCTCGACGCGCGACCCGCGCCTGCGCACCCTGAAGTTTCCATACGAGAATGCGATGCCAACTAGGCCGAACACCCACGAGATAATCGTGAGAAACAAGACGAGCGGCAACGCCAGGGCCGCGATGATCCGCGCGACATCGTCCTGCGCGAGGATCGCGAACGCAAATGTGATCAGCAACGTGGCGCCCACGATGGCCGCGGTCACGAGCGGCGCGTCGTGCGAGAGACCCGTTAGCACCAGCTCGCGGTTCGTCAGGCCGACCTCGTAGGACACCGGCTCTTCGGCTGTCGCCGCGGCACCGCCATACAGGCCGCGCCAGTCTCCCACCACGCCCATCGTCTCATCGAGCGCGTTGAGCGCAATGCCGCCCGGTGCGGCACCGCTTTGCGCATCGGGTGTCACCAACCCCGGGGCGACCGGCGCTTGGGCGCGAACCTGCTGGCGCACCATGCGGGCGTGTTCGGCGCCTTCCGCCGACTCGGTGTCGGCCTTGGCGACGTACGCGACCGCGACGCCCTTCGCCAGCGCGGCCTTACGCGCGAACAGGTCGGCGCGCAGTCGCTCGGCCGTCTCGAGACGCAGGTACGGCACGCGCACGCCCTTGTTCGACGCGCCGCCCGCCGAATCGATGATGACCGTGCACACCCCGAACAGGCGTTGCAAGAGCGACGCGCGGTGGTTCACCGACTGCACGCGCGCGTAGGGAATGTGTGCCCGCTTCTTCGTGATGACGCCCGAGTAGAAGCTGAACTCTCGCTCGTCGAACACGTAGGACATATTGCGCCACGCCAGCGCGTACAGCCCGATGAACAGCCCGATTACCACGGCGAAGCCGAGTATGGTAAGACCGATCACGAGCGGCACGTTCACCGACAGCTTGCCGTCCCGAATCGCGACGAACAGGTGGAACAACCCCTGCGAGCCGTTCATTATGCTGACGAGGGTCACGGCGAGCACGGCGACGATCGGCGCCACCCAGATGTAGCTCCTGTGCACCTTGTAGTGCCGACCCGTCTCGAAGCTGACGGGAAGAGCCTGCGGCATGCCGTCCATACGCTACACGTCCTCGCGGGCCAGGCGTGCGAGCTCGGCGGCCCGGTCGCGCAGTTGTTCGGCCGTCTCGCTATCGAGGCCTGGGATGACGTGGTTCTCGGCTGCCGTCGATACCGTGACGCTCGCCAAGCCGAACGCGCGCAGGATCGGCCCCTGGCGCGTATCGGTGTTCTGCACGCGGATGAACGGGATCGTGAAGCGTTTGCGCCAGACGATGCCCCGCGCGATGTCGAGGTAGTCTTCGGAGACCTCGTAGCGCCAGCGCGCGTACCGAATCGGCGGTAGCACTACGAGCCACACGACGTACGCCACGACAGCGACGGCTGCGAACGCGGGCATCAGCCAAGGGGCTGCGAGCGCAGACGACGCTAACGTGACGACCACTGCCACGCACGCCAGGACGAGGGTGATCCAAATCGCATCGTTGATACGCCACACGCGCTTCACGCGCGGGTCGAGCTGGCTAGCCGGCATCTCCTTCATAACGCTCCTCGCAAACGCAACGGATTGGTCAACGGGTTGGTTCGCCCCCTATTGTATGGCAAACGGCCACATCCCTTGTCGCATGGGAAAGGCAGTGTCGAGCCTGCGGCGCTCCCGATATATGCCTCGCTCCGCTCAGCGGGCGCGAACTACGAGGATACTATCTCCAAAACGATCGCGCTGATCGTTAGGGTGAAGGAAGCCGGAACGCAGGAGGCGCCTATCGATCGGGGCTGCACCGAACGCCTTCGTGCGCCCCACCTTCCTTACCAGGAATTACGGGTGCATCATCGGGGCCAGGCCTCATGTCTCAGCGGAAAATGGTCATCTATAATAGGAACCATCGAGGCACGAGCCTGACCCCGATGGACGCACTTAGCTCTCGACAGCGCGTTGCCCATGCCATATGAGTAAGGAGCACAATGAGCGGCTTCGTTGAACGTTACCGCAGCCTTCTGCGTCCTGGGCGCAAGAAATCCGACATGTTCCTGGTTGCCTGCCTTATCACGCTCGTCCTCCTTCGTAGGGATTATCGATTCGGCGTCGAGCGGATTCTTCTTCAACCCCGTGTTTGGCGTGGAGGGCAGCATCGGAGTCGTCCTTTTGCTCGTGCTGCCGCTCGTCGGCCTCATCCTTTACGTAAAGAAGCGCAACCTGAAGCCGTATGACCTGTGGGCCGACCCCGAAAACGCGTAGTCCTCGCAACCAGGAGCATGTTTGGTGAACGTCTACGATTTCGACGGTACGATCTACCCGTCAAACTGCACGCTCAGTTTCTGCCTATGGTGCACGAGGCGCCAGCCCGAGCTGCTGGTCACCTACGCGCCGCATGCCGTCAAGGCGATGACCCTCTACAAGTTAGGCAAGATGCCGAAGCACCGCATGTTGCGCGAGATATTCAGGTACCTCATGCTGGTGGAAGACAGCGACGAGCAGGTCGAGCGGTTCTGGGACGAGCACGAGAAGAAGATCGCCCCCTGGTACCTGGCGCAGAAGAAGCCCGACGACCTCATCATCACCGCATCTCCCGATTGCATAATCGCGCCTATCGCGCGCAGGCTCGGCGTGAATTACGTGGCAACGGAGTACTATCGCGAGCTTGGGGTGTTCATGAACAACCTGATGTATGCCAAGGAAAAGTCGCTCTACATCATCGACCACGGTTTCCCGGTCATTGACCACTTCTATTCCGACTCGCTTTCGGACACTCCGCTGGCACTGTGCGCCGAGAAAGCTCATCTGGTGACGGATGGGGCGACCAGGGTGGTCGATTGGCCCGAACTCGATGAAGCCACGATGTTAAAAGTCAAGAGGAAAATCGACACGGGTTGGAAGGGTCACTTGGAAGACTGAATGGAGGAGTGGGGCTGTATGGAAAGCCTTGCCGGGGGCGGTTCCGGGTTTGGGTGGCCGCCGGTCTTCAGGCGCCCTAAGGTCGCACTCTTTGGGCGTGGCGTCGGGAGCCTGGTGACCCTTGGCCGCGCGGCGGGCCGTCGGGGGCGTGGCGACCCTTAGCCGCACGCACCCGTTTGCGATGCGCTAAGCACGGTACAATCGACTTACCCAAACGGAAAGGAGCCGCGCGCCGTGCTGAGCATCCGCGACATAGAGAGGGGCGTCATCGCCGCGCTCGAGGGCTATCCGGTGAGGAAGGTGCAGCTCTTCGGGTCGTACGCGGCCGGGTCGGCGGACGAGGGCAGCGACGTCGACCTCATCGTCGAGTTCGAGTCCGACGCGGTGTCCCTGCTCACGCTCTCGGCGCTGCGCCAGCGCATCGAGGATGCGCTCGGGGTGCCGGTCGACCTCGTGCACGGCCCGCTGCCGGAGGGCTCCCTCCTCGACGTGGGCGAGGCGGTGGAGCTCTATGCTGCCTAGGAACCTCGCCGTCTGCGGCAAGAAACAAGGCCATCGAAGACGCAATCCGCAAGGACTTCGAGTCGCTGCCGCCCGAGCTCCAGGGCAAGCTCCTCGACATGTTCTGCGCCTCCGGGTGCATGACGCCGGACTGGTGGTGCGAGACGCTGTTCGGCCCCATGCCGGATTCGCCCGACGCGCTGAAGTTCGCCGAAGGGGCGGGGTTCACCCTCTAGCCCTTCCTCACGGCGTCTTGGTAGCCAAGGCCCCACTCCTGCATGCTCATGATGATGGGGCGCATCGACTCGCCTATCCCGCTCAGGGCGTACTCCACGCGCACGGGAACCTCCGGGTACACCGTGCGCGTTATTATCTCGTCGGCTTCAAGAGCCTTGAGGTTGTCCGTGAGCACCTTCTCGGACAGCCCGTCGATCGACCGGCACAGCTCGTTGAATCGGTAGGGGCGGTCGAGCAGCCGCTGGATGATGAGGATCTTCCACTTATTGCCGATCAGGCGCAGCGTGGTCGCCACCGGGCACGCGGGCAGCTCGTCTTTCGTCAGCATGGTGCCTCCCTCCAGGAGGGGTACTTACTTTAGGTAAGTACATAATAGATTAGTGCGTTCTTGCGGTCAAAACGCTCGGCGTTTAGGGTTAAGTCGGACTTTAACAGGCGGAAAACGGCCAAGAGAGGATGACCCATGGGAGTAGCCTGGAAGGCCCGCTTCGAAGTCGATGCGTCAAAGTGCATGCGATGCGGTCGGTGCGAGAGGGTGTGCGCCGGCATGGTGCTTCATCCCGGCGAGGACGGCGTGCCGCGCATGGACGACTTCGAGCGGTTCGGCTGGCGGGGCTGCTGGGGCTGCGAGCACTGCATGGCCGTGTGCCCCGCGGGCGCAATATCCATCCTGGGCAAGCGGCCCGAGGACTCGCTTCCGCCCGCGCCGCCCGAAGCCGGCGAATACCTCGAGCGCGTCATCGCCAACCGCCGGTCGTGCAGGCGCTACCTCGACCGCAACGTGGAGCCCGCGCTCATCGACTCGATGATGCGCGCCATGCAATGTGCCCCCGCGGGCGGAAACGCGCAGAACACCGAGTTCACGGTGATCGACGACAAGGAACGCGTGCGGCAGATACGCGAGGTCGCCTACGCCAAGATGGAGGAGGCCGCGGCACGAGACGTGTACACGTCGAGCTTCAACGCGTTCTACTACGGAAAGATGAAGCAGTCCGAGGCCAGCGTGCGCAAGGGGGATCTCCTGTTCTGCGGCGCCCCGCACCTGTTCGTGGCGCACGTGAAGACGGCGGGGAGCAAGTGGGCCGAGGACTACGCGGTCAACTGCAACCTGGCCACGGCGTACTTCGAGCTTCTGGCCAACGCGCACGGCCTGGGCACCGTCATCATGAGCTATTCCGCCGACGTGCTGCGCGAGCTCGCGCCCGAGGCGCGCGCGATGCTCGGCGTGCCGCCCGACCACTACATGAAGCTCATCGTGGGCTTCGGGTACCCCGAGGTTCCCTACGCGCGCGGGGTGCAGAAGGGCCAGATCAAGGTCCACCGCTGGACCGAGCAGACTGGTGGCCAGCTGAGCATGCTGTAGGTGGACGCGGGCATCCCCCGAATACCTATTCCCCCTCGCTTGCGTTCAACCGAGCCCTGTACCCCTCGCCCCAGGCCCACAGGGCGTCGAGAACCGGCTGCAGCGTCCGCCCGGTCTCGGTGAGCGAGTACTCCACGCGCGGGGGCACCTCCGCGAACACCTCGCGGCGCACGATGCCGTAGTCCTCCATGGCGCGCAGGTTGTCCGTGAGCACCTTCTGAGACACCCTTCCGATGGAGCGCTGAAGCTCCTTGAAGCGCATGGTCCCGTTCATCAGCAGGTCGCGGAGGATTAGCACCTGCCACTTGCTCCGTATCATCGTGAGCGTCGTCTCCACCGGGCATGCCGGCAGCTCTTCGAGCCTCGGTGCCGCCATTTCCACAACCTCCGAATCGCTTACGTGCAGGTAAACGCCAATGGTTACCAGCGAGTACCTACGCCACAATATAGTGCCTACTTACCAAACAACACTAACTGTAGCAGACTATGGGGCGTGGAAGCAAGGCGCGGGGAGCGCCGCGACAGAAAGGAAGTACACCATGGCAAGCGAGAACATCACCAAGGCGCTGGAACTCATCGAAACGTTCGCCACCGGGGACGCAGAGAAGGCGGCCTCGCTCCTGGCGGAGGGCTACATCCAGCACAACCTGGCATACGGCACCGGCCGCGACGCGTTCGTCGGCAGCGTCCAGTGGCTGGCCTCCGCGCCCGAGAAGACCACCGTCGAGAACGTCCGCGCCTTCGAGGACGGCGACAAGGTCTTCCTGCACACCGTCTACAACTTCGCCGGCGCCGGCGAGCAGGTCGCCTTCGACGTCTTCCGTTTCGACGCCGACGGGAAGATCTGCGAGCACTGGGACAACCTGGCCGCGAAGGCCGAGCCCAACCCCTCCGGCCGCACGCAGGTCGACGGTCAGGTGGAGGCGAGGGACCTGGAGAAGACCGAAGCCAACCGCGAGCTGGTCAGGGGCTTCCTGGCCGACGTGATGCAGGGCCAGCACCCCGAGAAGACCCCCGAGTACTTCGACGGCGACGCGTACCTGCAGCACAACACGCAGATCGCCGACGGGCTCTCCGGCCTGGTCGCGGCACTCGCCGCCATGGCCGAGCAGGGCGTCGAGATGGTCTACGACACCGTGCACATGGTGCTCGCGCAGGGCGACATGGTGCTGGGCGTCTCCGAGGGTACCTTCGGCGGCGCGCCCACGAGCTACTACGACCTGTGGCGCGTGGAGGACGGCAAGATCGCCGAGCACTGGGACGTCATGGAGACCATCGCCGAGCGCAACACGTGGCAGAATGAGAACGGCAAGTTTTAAGCGGGCCAACTGACGGCGGTGGAAGCCCCGGGGAGGCTATGGCCTCCCCGGGGACGCGGGGGTGATGACCATGAGTTTTGCAGAAGACGGCACGCGCGCGGATGCAAGCGGCCTCGACGCCGTCGAGCCGTCCGGCCCGTCGGCCATCCCGCGGCCCGAGGACGTCGATGCTGCGTGGTGCCTGCGTTTCCTGCGGGCCATCCGCGATGTGTCGTTCGCCACGATAGGCGCTGACGGATTGCCGAGCGTGCGTGTCATAGACGTCATGGCGGTCACGGAAGGGCGACTCTACTTCCTTGCGCCGCGCGGCAAGGAGTTTCACGCCGACGTCATGCGCGAGCGGTTCGTGGCCGTGGTCGGCCAAACCCCCGACCTGCGCACGTGCCGGCTGAGGGGACCCGTCGTCCGGCCGGAAGACGACGCGCAGCGCGCGCTCGTGGACAGGCTGTTCGAGCTGAACCCCGGCATGGAGGTCATCTACCCGGGCGAGTCGCGCTACATCTGCGACGTGTTCTTCATCGAAGAGGGCGAAGGGGAGTACTTCGACCTCGGGCAAAAGCCCGTCTTCCGCAAGCCGTTCCGCCTCGGGGGCCTTCCCGCCTGCGAGAGAGGCACGTTCCTGATAACGGACGCCTGCATCGGCTGCGGGACGTGCGCCGAGAAATGCCCGGAGCGCTGCATCGCGCCCGGCGCACCCTACAAGATCGACCAGTCCCATTGCCTGCGCTGCGGCATATGCCTGGAGACGTGCCCTGCCCAGGCCGTCACGAGGAGATGAGGTGGCTATCATGGAATACGGTAAGGAGCTCGCCCGCCTGAGCGCGGCAATCGAAGGCGCCGACGCGGTCGTGGTCGGCGCGGGGGCGGGGCTTTCGACCGCCGCGGGCTTCACGTATGCGGGCGAGCGGTTCGAGCGGCTGTTCGGCGACTTCATCGCGAAGTACGGGTTTCGCGATATGTACACGGCGGGCTTCTTCGCGTTCCCTACGCTTGAAGAGCAGTGGGCGTTCTGGAGCCGCCACATTTGGTGCAACCGCTACGACTCGGCGCCGAAGGACACCTACGGTAAGCTGGTGCGCCTGCTTGCGGGCAAGGTCGCCTTCGCCATAACCACCAACGTCGACCACCAGTTCCAGCTGGCGGGATGGCCCAAGGAGCGCCTGTTCTACACCCAGGGCGACTACGGGCTGTGGCAGTGCAGCGTTCCGTGCCACGCAGCGACCTACGATAACTACGACGTGGTTAAGCGCATGGTGGAAGAGCAGCGCGATATGCGCGTGCCGAGCGAGCTCGTGCCGACATGCCCCAAGTGCGGTAGTCCCATGGCCATGAACCTGCGCGCCGACGGCACGTTCGTGGAGGATGCGGGTTGGCATGCCGCTGCCGAGCGCTACCGCAGCTTCCTGGAAGCTCACCAGGAGGGTAAGGTGCTCTACCTGGAACTCGGTGTCGGCGGAAACACGCCGGCCATCATCAAGTATCCGTTCTGGCGTTACGTGAACGCCAACTCCGACGCAACTTACGCATGCGTGAACTTCGGTGAGGCGTGGGCGCCGCCTGAGATCAGCGACCGCTCGATTCTGCTCGACGCCGACATCGACGCCGTGTTCGACCGCCTTCTGGAAGGGAGAGGTTAGCGTATGGATGCGGAGCGTAAGGCCGAGTTGCTCGCCCGGCTCGTGCGGCTGCTCGAGGAAGAACGCGGCGGGAGCGCCTGCGACGTTGTCGCGACTGACGATGCGTGGCTGCAGTTCCGAGCGCTCGTGAACGTGCGCCCGCCTTGGCCCGCGAGCGAGGAGTTCCTGGCTGCCCAAGACGAGCTGTTGCAGGGTCTGATCGCCGAAGCCGGCGTACACGACATCGACGAAGCGGTGCCATCGCCTGCCGATCCGCGCCTGCGCCTGTGGCGCGGCGACATCACCACGCTTGCGGCCGACGCCATCGTGAACGCCGCGAACTCCCAGATGCTCGGATGCTGGGCGCCGCTGCACTACTGCATCGACAACGCCATCCACACGTTCGCGGGCGTTCAGCTGCGCATCGAGTGCGCGCGCCTCATGGCCGAGCAGGGCCATGACGAGCCGACCGGGCAGGCCAAGATCACGTCCGCCTACAACCTGCCGGCGAAGCGCGTGATACACACCGTGGGGCCGATCGCGAACGGCAGCCCCACCGACGAGCACTGCGCGCAGCTCGCGTCGTGCTACGAGAGCTGCCTCGACGCCGCCGCTGCCGAGGGCTTGCGCTCGATCGCGTTCTGCTGCATCAGCACGGGCGTCTTCGGTTTCCCGCAGCGCGAAGCCGCAGGAATTGCCGTGCGCACCGTGCGCGCCTGGCTCGACGCGCATGGCTCCGACATGGCGGTCGTATTCAACGTGTTCGGCGAAAGCGACGAGCGAATTTACCGAGGGATTCTGGGCGACCCGTTAAGCGATTAGCTGGCGATCGACATGCCCTAAGGTGGCGAAACGTGGTGGCTGAACGTGATGCGGGCGTGCCGAGCTTTCGGCGGCGTGAGCGCGAAGGCGTAGAAGCGGGTACGACGCAAGCGATTTCATGGTCGAAGCGCGGTGGGAAGCGGAGGTGGAGGAGAGCATGGACAGGCGGTTGTTCATCAAGTCGCTGGCGGTAGGAATCGGGACGCTATCGGGGGCGATTGCGCTTGGTTGCGCATCCTCCACGTCGCCGGGCCAATCCTCAACCGCGAGCGCGCCAAGCGCGTCGAGCATGCCCAGCGCGTCATCGGAGGCAAGCGGAGCGAGCAGTGCCGCATCGAGCCGGCAGGGGTCCCATCGGCGCAGGCTAGCCAGGTTGCCCCAGTGCCTTCCATTTCGCTGAACAGCGGTTTTGCGATGCCCACGCTCGGCATCGGCACCTGGACGCTCAG
Organism: Eggerthellaceae bacterium; assembly: GCA_017460365.1. Taxonomy (GTDB): domain Bacteria; phylum Actinomycetota; class Coriobacteriia; order Coriobacteriales; family Eggerthellaceae; genus UBA9715. The sequence continues at coordinate 3,560 of JAFUBE010000741.1, read as the reverse complement.
CGATGTGGTGGCACAGGAGTCGGTGCGCTGCGCGCTTCAGCGCGGCTACCGCCTCATCGAGACGGCGCAAGATTATGGAAACGAGGCTGGCGTGGGCCGCGCCGTCCGCGAAGCCGTGGCCGCGGGCATCGTAGTGCGCGAGGACGTGTTCGTCACCACGAAGGTGTCGCCCGCTGGTTACGCGAATCCCGACTCGGCTATCGAGGGGCGCCTGTCGAAGCTCGGGCTCGACTACATCGACCTGCTGCTCATTCACCAGCCGGGCAGCAACGACGAAGTCGTCTATCACGAGATGGAGCGGGCCGTGCGCGACGGCCGGGTGCGCTCGATCGGCATCTCGAACTACTACACGCCTGCCGAGCTCGACGCCGTGCTCGCCTACGCCGAGATCCCGCCCGCGGTCATACAGAACGAGAACCATCCCTATAACCAGAACGCCGACCTAGCCTCCTACGCCCGCAAGAAGTGCGGCGCCTATGTGGAGTCGTGGTACCCGCTCGGCGGGCGCGGCAACACCGAGGTTCTGTTCGGCGATGCGACAATCGCGGGCGTTGCAGCCGCTCATGGCATATCCCCGGCGCAGGCCCTCCTTCGCTGGCACGTGCAGGCGGGCTACATCGCCATTCCCGGGTCCTCGAATCCCGATCACATCGCCGAGAACATCTCCATCTTCGACTTCGAGCTGACCGCCGACGAGATGGCAGCGCTTGCGGCCCTCGACCGCCAGCACCGCTTCGAGCGCTGGTGACAGGGCGCCGCCGGGGCGGGCTTGCTGTCGCGCTCCGGGGTGCACAAGTCGGTTTTCGGCGCGCGACGCGCCGGGGGCTGCAGCGTTTTCCGACTTGTGCACCCGGAAACCCGGCTTTCGCATGCGGTTGAAACGCGTTTCCCCAGGTCGCGGATTTTCGCGCGAGCGCGTGCAGGTGCACAAGTCGGGTTTTGTTGCGAAACGGAGCGGGGAGTGCATCGAAATCCCCGTTGTGCACCCCGATGGCACCGGACAGCTCGCGATTCATGGTTTCAAACGTCGCGGTAGCTGCTACAGTGGACACGGTCCCGATGAAAGGGGTTGCCGCATGCCCGTGAAGGCCATCGTCTTCGACATGGACGGAACCATATTGCATACGCTACCCGACCTGGTGGCCGCCGCGAACGAGACGTTCGCCCAGTTGGGCTACCCGGCGCGCACCGAGGCGGAGGCGCTCGAGCGCATGGGCAGCGGAGGCAGGCACCTCGTGGAGAAGCTCATGCCGCCCGGCTGCACGCGCGCCGAGGGCGAGCGCGCGTTCCAGCTGTGGCGCGAGATCTACATAGCGAGCGACTACGTCGGCACGCAGCCCTTCCCGGGCATCGTGGAGGCTCTGCGCGATCTGCGCGCGCGGGGCGTGGCGACCGCCATCCTGTCCAACAAGTTCGATGCCGGCGTGCAGGCGCTGGTGGAGCGCTTCTTTGACGGGTTGTTCGACCTGGTGCGCGGCGAGATTCCGCCCGCCCCGCGCAAGCCCGATCCTACGGTGCTGCTCAGCATGCTCGCCGAGCTCGACGTGCGTCCTGCCGAGGCGGCCTACGTGGGCGACACGGTGGTGGATGCGCAGGTGGCGCGCAACGCTGGTGTGCTTGCCGTGGGCGTGTCGTGGGGCTACGACAAGACCGAGCCCCTACCGCGCGACGAGCTGGACGCCTACCTGCGCGACCCCGCGGAGTTCGTCCCCCTGTGCACGGTGTGACACTTCTCGTCAGACACGATCTGTCATTTTCGCGGCGCGATTTGCGGAACAGGGAGTCTCCCCGCGAAAGTGACAGATCGTGTCTGACGAGAAGTGTCACACGTCACGCCCCCGCAGAAGTGACAGATCGTGTCTGACGGGAAGTGTCACAGTGGCGATAAAGTCGCGCCTCTCCAGAGCAACGTCCCTTAGCCATCGCCGTCGACGATGTGGTATTTTTCTGCTTGCAGCGACAACGGGTCGAGAGGCGTCGACACGCCCGCAGCTCGGGTCATATCGCCTGAAAGGAGCGACCACGAAGAAACGCATCGCATGGATCAGCGCCGCGCTGCTCTTGCTTGGCCTGTTCGGCCTTGCAGCATGCGGCACATCGGCGTCCTCGGCCGGATCGGCAGAGGCAAGCTCCAAAGCAGCGGAACCCGTAAAAGTCACCTGCGAGAACGGCGTGATGCTGGGCCGGTCGGAGGGCGGGGTTACGTCCTTCAAGGGCGTTCCGTATGCGAAACCGCCCGTAGGCGAGCTTCGCTGGAAGGCGCCGCAGGCCCCGGACTCCAGCGATAAGGAAATCGAATGCTACAAGTTCGGCTACACGGCGCTCCAGCCCGAATGGCCTACCGAGCCGGCATCGTACTATCCCAAAAACGAGGATTGCCTGACGCTGAACGTGTGGGAGAGCGAAGGAACGGCCGACTCCGGTAACTCGAAGCCCGTCATGGTCTTCTTCCACGGAGGCGCTTACGGATGGGGTGGCACGACGGACCCCATGTACGACGGGCAGAACTTCGCAAAGGCGCACGACGACGTGATCCTGATAACGTGCAATTACCGTCTCGGCCTCATGTCGTTCGCGGATTTCTCCAAGATCGAAGGGGGGTCAGGATTACCAGGACGTGAACCTGGGGATTCGCGATAAAATCGCGGCCCTCCAGTGGATTCAGAAGAACATCGCCGCATTCGGAGGCGCCCCCGACAACGTCACCATATTCGGTGAGTCGGCGGGCGGCTGGTCCACGACGGCCCTGGTGATTTCCCCGAAGGCGCGGGGCTTGTTCAAGAAGGCCATCGCGCAGAGCGGGGAGTTTGCGCCCAAGAGCCGGGAAGCGGCGCAGGAGTACGCCAATTACATCATGGAGGCGTCCGGCGCCAAGAACATGAAAGACCTCTTGGCGATTTCGGGAGACGAATGGATGAAGATCGACGCCGAGAAGAACATAGCCGCCCGATGCTGCCACGACGTCATCGACGGGGACGTCATTCCCGAAGACCTGAACAAGGCTTACGCGGATGCCGCGAAGAGCGGCGTGCAGGTGATAGTCGGCAGCAATAGCGACGAATGGAATTACTTCATGGAGGACTCCGAGGGCACGACCGCGGATGAGAAACTTGCCTCCTGGACTGCGGGCATGGACGCCATGTACAACGAGGCTTACGCGGGCGCGGACGAACAAGGCAAGGCGGCCCTCGAGCAGCTGATCAAGTACGAAGAGGACAACGTCGCTGCAGAATACGCGAGCAAGGCGAATGTGAAATCGGCGCTTGCCAAATCGGGGTTCGTGACCGAGTCGTGGCGATACGAGATCTTGGACTTCGCGAATAGGTTCGCAGATGCGGGCGGGGATATCCGCGTGTACCTGTGGAAGGTTCCCTCGACCAGGGACAACATGTTCAAGAGCGCCGTCCATGCCGTCGAGCTGGCTTACGTGTTCAACAACCTCGAGGACGGCATATACGCCAGAGAGGTCGATCCTGCGGTAGCCGCGAAGGTGCAGCAGTCGTGGATCAACTTCGCCAAGACGGGCGATCCGTCTGTAGATGGCGTCCAATGGAAGACGT
>JAFUBE010000740.1 GCA_017460365.1 Eggerthellaceae bacterium | reverse complement strand
GAGGAACCTGTTCACGCGGTGCTCCGCGTACGTCGCGGGCTTCTCGTACGCCGGGAGCTCCCCCGCGTCGACCGCCCGCTTGACGACGTCGGGGCTCACCCCGGCGTACCGGCCGGCCTCCGAGATGGAGAACCAGCCGCGACCTGCTAGAATCGGCTTGGCCATATCGAATCACCTCCGTATGGTCCGGCCCCCTCGCCATCGCTCCGGCGCGGGGGCGCTTCCTTCAGATTCGTCCTGATCGGGCCAAATGGGAGCAGCGCACCCCGCTACTCCTCGAACAGATCCTTCGCATCGCAGCCGATGGCCTCGGCGAGCTTGGAGAGGGTCCTCAGGCTGATGCCCTCGATTCCCTCGTCCGTGCTCCACCGCCACATGGACTGCATGTGGACGCCGATGGCCTTTGCCACATCGACTTTCCGAAGCCCCTTCTCGGCCATCACAACATTCAACCTTGACTTCATGGTTCCTCCAATAACGCAATTTGTTGTGCTTTAGGGTTTCATACAACACAAGATGTTGTATATTTGCAGACGGCAGGAGACCTCAAGCGAACCTGCCGACTCATTGAAACTCGCATATCGGGAGGAGGTGTGATATGGCCAGAAACGGAAAGCAGACCTCGAGGCGCGCGGCAAGCGCAGCGTCGAAGGTGCTGCGCGACAAGCGCACCAGCAGGGCATCCAAGACCGCAGCAGGCAGCGCCTTGTCGCAGACTCCACGTCGAGGACGGTAACCTCCCCCACGTCGTGGCCCCGGACGCTAAACGGGGCGCCAGCTACCCCCATATGGCCCGATCAGACCGCCGTTCCGCCTATGCTGGGTCACGGCGAACCCCTAATCCGGTTTTCAAGGTGCGCTCGGATAGCCTCCGCATGGACGGCGGGGCCGGTGTAGGACGCCTGGGGAGCGGTGCCTCCCCGCCGCCCGTCCGGGGGCTATCCAGATCGGCCGACGAGGGCCGCACGGTCTGTTGGGTTTGTCAACAGACCGCCCTAGGATTCCTGCGTAGTTGGAATCGAACTATATGTTTGCTTACAGTCCGAGCCGAAAAAAATATCACCAACGGGAACTCCGAACAGCTCAGAGAGCTTCTTGGCGTCCTCGATGGTGACTATTTCGGGGTCTTGCTCCATCTTCGAGTAAGTCGGCCTTGAGATTCCAAGGTGGCTCGCGACTTGCTCTTGGGAATATCGTGCATGCTTCCGCGCTTCTACGAGTCTCATGTCGACCTCCCTTCTAGACAGTGACTATAACTAAACATATAGTGACTGTAAAGAAACTTTTTCATATTCTGTAAAGAAACTTTCGCAAAGGAGGTAACCGATGAGCATCGGCGAGAATATCCGAAGAATCCGCGAGCAGAACGGGCTCACGCAGGAGGAGTTCGGCACCATCGCCGGGGTGTCGTCCATGGCCGTATCCCAGTGGGAGAACGACAGGGCCGTCCCGAGAATGGGCGCTGTCCAGCGCATTGCCGACCACTTCCACGTCAACATGGGCGAAGTGATAGACGATGTGCCCACCCGTTCCCCCGCCTCCTTCTCCGAGGTGCCCCTGTTCGGCCGCATCGCCGCGGGAACCCCCATCGAGATGCTGGAGGCCGACGAGAGCCACGGCATCCCCACTTCCGTCCAGGAGCTCTATCCCGACGCGTTCCTGCTCCAGGTGTCCGGCGAGTCGATGAACAGGGTGCTGCCCAACGGCTGCCTGGCGCTCGTCGACCCCTGCACCGAGGTCACGAGACCGGGCAAGCCCTACGCCGTCACCATCAACGGCTACGACGCCACGATAAAGCGCGTGAGGGTTCTCGAGCACGGATACGAGCTCTCCCCCGACTCCACCGACCCCACCTTCAAGCCGCAGGTCTACGACTACGGCGTGCCAGGCACCGACGAGATACGCATCCTGGGGCGCGTGGTGTGGCACACCCTGCCCGAGCGCTGGGAGTACTGAGATGGGCAACGCGTCCACGGGGGCGCGAATATGACGTCATCGCGCAACCATAGGTCGCCGATGGGCTCGAAGCGGCAGCTCCCCAGCGGCAGATGGCTCGTCGAGGTCGCGCATGGTCGCGCGGCCGACGGGTCTCGCAGGAGGCAGAGCCGCACCGTCGACACGGAGGCCGAGGCCGACGCAGCCATCCTCGACCTCGACTACGAGCTCGGCCGCCCGCCGACCGCAACGGGCGGCATGACGCTTCGCGAGTACTGGGAGTTCTTCCGAAG
>JAFUBE010000739.1 GCA_017460365.1 Eggerthellaceae bacterium | reverse complement strand
CCGACGGCCTCGAGGGTTTCCTTCATGACGTCTTCCATCATGTCGATGACGTCGTCGCCTTGCACGCACGCCATCTCGATGTCGCTCTGCGTGAACTCGGGCTGACGGTCGGCGCGCAGGTCCTCGTCGCGGAAGCACTTCGCCACCTGGTAGTAGCGCTCGACGCCGCCGACCATGAGCATCTGCTTGAACTGCTGCGGCGACTGCGGCAGCGCGTAGAACTTGCCGGGGTTCGGGCGGCTCGGCACGATGTAGTCGCGCGCGCCCTCGGGCGTGGAGTTCGCGAGAATCGGCGTCTCGATTTCCAGGAAGTCGCGCTTGTTCAGCGCCGCGCGCATGGCGGTGACGACCTGGTGGCGCAACTTCAGGTTGGCGAGCATCTCGGGGCGGCGGATGTCGAGGTAGCGCCACTTCATGCGCGTGGTCTCGTCGGTCTCGATGCCGTCTTCGATACTGAACGGCGGGGTGACCGACTTGTTCAGCACCTCGATGGCGCTCGCGAGCACCTCGATCTCGCCGGTTTCCATGTTGGGGTTAATCGCCTCGTCGTCGCGGGCGCGCACCTTGCCGGTGACCTTCAGCACGTCTTCGCGGCTGAAGTGCTCGGCTGTTGCGAATTCGTCGGCGCTCACGCAGTCGGGGTCGACGACCACCTGCGTGTAGCCCGCGCGGTCGCGCAGGTCGACGAAGATGAGCCCGCCGTGGTCGCGGTTGTGCCACGCCCAGCCCGTCAGCGTGACCTCGCGGTCGCAGTCGCTTTTACGCAGCTCGCCGCAGGTAGCGGTGTGCATGCAGTATTCGTTCTTGAAATCCGTCATCGGTTTTCCAGCTCCTTGCATTGCCCTTGAAACAAACTGTATAAGTGTAGCGTACAATATATGCTATCATGTTGATAGCATCATGAGGAAAGGAGAAATCATGCCTAACATCCTCATTCGAGACGTCCCCGAGGAAACGAAGCGCCTTCTCGAAGAACGCGCGAAAGCCAACGGCCGCTCGCAGAACGCCGAAGCGGTGGCTATTTTGCAGAAGGAACTCCAGCCCGCGAAGAAGACCTGGTTCGACATGCTCATGGAAACGGTAGAAGAAGTAGGACCGGTCGAGCTCGAGCTACCTGAACGTCATCCCGGCCGCAAGCCTCCTTTCGATTGGATGGCCGATGCCCAATGATTTACGTTGTCGACACGAACGTCATTTCCGAAATCTTCAAACCAAAGCCTCACACGAACGCTATATGGTGGATGCAAGACCATAACGAAAACATGTACCTTAACGCGATTACGATTCACGAGCTGAACTTCGGCATCTCGCTCTTGCCAGACGGAAAACGCAAGAAAAGCCACCTCGACAGGCTCGATGCTATAACGCGGGAATGTTCCGATCGCACCCTTCCGTTCGACGCGTTTAGCGGATATTTAAGCGGTCAACTATTCGCGCTGGCACGCAAGAAAGGGCGAGTAGGGGCCGTTGAAGACTGCATGATCGCCGCCATCTGCGCACGGCATGACGCCACGCTCGCCACGCGCAACGTGAAGGATTTCGAGGTATTCGGCATCGACATCGTTAACCCGTTCGACTACGAATCGGAAACCATGCAGCGCCTGAGGCGCAAAGAGGCCGCCCGGGACACGGAGTAGCGCCCCGCAAACGGCGCCGTGTCACTTCACGCGCGCGACGATGGTGACCAGGCTGGCGATGGCCATGACGGCGGAAAACACCATCGCGATCTGGTAGGGAACCGACGACGCAGCGCCGAACACATCATCGGCCGCCGCGACGCAGAACACCATTATGGCGGTGCCGAACGTGGCGGCGACCTGGCGAATGATCACCGAGGCCGAGCTGCCATGCGGCACGAGCGGCCCCTTCAATCCCGCAAGCGAGAACGTGAGAAGCGGGCCGATGAGCCCCGAAACGCCGATAGCACGCAAGGTCTGCCAAATCGAGAGCGCCCACAGCGGCGTGTCGTTGGCGATGAACACGCTGAGCACCGATCCCGTGGCAAGGAACGTTCCGAAGATGAGCGCCGAGAAACGCGGCGAGGTCTTGTCGGCCAGGATGCCCGAAAGCGGGTTCACGAGCACGGCCGTGAAGACGGTCGGCAACGTTACCAGCCCGGCATCGAGCGATGTGCCGCCGAGCACGCCCTGCACGTACAGCGGGATGACGAGCGTCACCCCCATGTAGCAGGCGAACAGAAACACGGAGGCGAGAAGCCCGTAGTTGAACGATCGCGATTCGAAGATGCGCAGGTCCATGAGCGGGAACTCGACGCGTCGCTGCCGGCGCGCGAACAGCACAAGGCACACGGCGCCCACGATCACGGGTACCCACACCCACAAGCTGCGAAAGCCGTACGTGCTCGCTTGCGAGAGCCCCAGCAGCACGCCGCCGAACCCGAGCGTCGAGAGGATGAACGACAGCGTCTCGAAGCGAACCGTCGCATCGCCTGTTCCCGAGTGCTTCACGAACAGGAGCGCGAGCACGATGAGCGCCGTCGAGAGCCCCACCAACAGCAGGAAGAAGCTGCGCCACCCGAAGGCGTAGTCCATCCCGCCGCCGACCGTGGGCCCGACGCTCGGCGCGAACCCGAGGGCGATGCCCGCGATGCCCATGGCGGTGGCTTGCCGACCGGGCGGAAAGCGCGTCATCGCGATCGTCTGGTTCTTCGGGATGAGCAAACCCACCGAAATCGCCTGCAAAATGCGCCCGAGCAGCATCGAGAAGAATTCGGGCGCAACGAAATCGATCAGCGACCCCGCCGCGAACAGGCCGAAACTCAGCAGCGCGTACTGGCGGTCGTCGAGGCGCCGCATGAGGAACGTAGCGATGGGAACGGCCACGCCGAGCACGAGCATGTAGCCGGTCGTGAACCACTGCCCCGCTTCGACCTCGACGCCGAACTCATGCATTGTCGAGGGAAGCATGGCGTTGAGCCCCGTCTGCGACAGGTTCCCGAGCGCCGCCCCGATGGTGACGAGCGCGAACAGCGCATAAGTGCCTTTCGGCACTCCCTGTTTCCGCGGCTCGTTATGCTGGACGT
>JAFUBE010000738.1 GCA_017460365.1 Eggerthellaceae bacterium | reverse complement strand
CGCGCATGGCGGCATGGCTCGGCACGTACGGCACCGAGGCGTTCGGCGAGGCGTACTGCCCGCGCCCGGCCGCGTGCATCGTGAACTACACGGGGCTCTCCGAGGCGACGGGCGCCGAGCCTGCCACCTACAGCGCCGTGGGTACGAGCGACTGGATCGCCGACTGGCGCACCATGCAGACGCGCATCGAGCGCATACGCGCGAACGGGACCGATGCCGAAATCGAGGTGTTCGACGGCCTGCCGCACGGCTTCGGCCTGGGCACGGGCACGGCGGCGCAAGGCTGGCTCGACCGCGCCGTGGAATTCTGGGAACGGCAGCTCTAAGAGGAAGGTTCGGCCATGGAGAACTTCGTATTCGAGAACAGCACGCGCTTCTACTTCGGGAAGGGGCAGCTGGAAGGCGCGCTCGAACGAGAAACCTCGGAGCCTATTGTCTGAAGATGCGCCCGATTGCCGCTGCTCTTCCCGTGCTGGCCCCGTGGTAAAATGCGGCCAAGACGCGCGCGGAAGAGGTGACCCATGGACCGCAAGCTGCCGATCGGCATACAGAGCTTCGAGAAAATTCGTCGCGACGGGTTCGTGTACGTGGACAAGACCACCTACGTGTGGAAGCTCGCCCACGAGGGCGTGCCCTATTTCCTCAGCCGCCCGCGCCGCTTCGGCAAGAGCCTGCTCGTCTCGACGCTCAAGGCCTACTTCGAGGGGCGGCGCGAGCTGTTCGAGGGTCTCGACATCGAGCGGCTGGAAGGCGACGGGGCCGGCGCGTGGACGGCGCGGCCGGTGTTCCACCTCGACTTCAACGGCGCGGACTACACGCGCGAGGGTGGCCTGGAGGGCAAGCTCGAGGAGCTGCTGCGCGGGCTCGAAGAGGCGTGGGGCGGCGATTGGAGCGACCTTGCGCCGGGCGGGCGTTTGCACAGGCTCATCGAGCGAGCCCACGCCCAGTCGGGCCACCGGGTGGCCGTGCTCGTCGACGAGTACGACAAGCCGCTGCTGGAATCGATGGACAACCCGGAGCTCGAGGAGCGCAACCGATCCGCGCTCAAAGGCTTCTACTCCGTGCTCAAGGGCGCCGACGAGCACCTGCGCTTCGTCCTGATCGCCGGCGTGACCAAGTTCTCCAAGGTGTCCATCTTCAGCGATCTCAACCAGCTGCGCGACATATCGCTCTCGGCCGACTACGCGGGAATGTGCGGCATTACGGAGGGGGAGCTGATGGCGAACTTCGGCCCCGAGATCGACGCCTTGGCCGAGGAGATGGGAACCGGCGCAGAGGGGTGCCTCTCGGCCCTGCGTGCCCAGTACGACGGCTACCGCTTCCACGCGAAGGGACCGGGCGTCTACAACCCGTTCAGCCTCTTGAGCGCCTTCGCGGAGCGCGAACTTGGCTCCTACTGGTTCGGGACGGGCACGCCGACGTTCCTGGTGCGGCGCATGAGGGACGCAAGCCTGGATCCGAAGCGCCTGACCGACGGGAGCATCTACGTGGACGAGGCGCGCCTGTCCGACTACCGCGCAGACGACCCCGACCCGGTGCCGCTCATGTTCCAGTCCGGCTACCTCACCATACGCGACGCCGACTCGGTGACCGGGCGCTACTCGCTGGCCGTACCCAACGGCGAAGTGCGCTACGGCTTGGAGAAGAGCCTGCTGCCGGCCTACGCCCCCGCCTACGGCGCCGCCCGCGGCACCGATGTGTTCACGCTACTCGGTTACGTTGAGGCCGGTGACACCGAGGGCATCCGCGACGTGTTGGCGGCGCTTTTCGCCTCCATCCCCTACACCCGCGCTGGAGACCCCTACGAGAACTACTTCCAGGCGATCATCTGGCTCGTGTTCGCTCTCTTAGGCCGCTACGTGGCCTGCGAGGTGCGCCAGGCGCGTGGACGCGCGGACGTGGTGGTCGAGGCGCGCGAGCACGTCTACGTGATGGAGTTCAAGCGCGGCGGCACAGCCGCCGAGGCGCTCGCGCAGATAGACGAGGCCGGCTACGCCGCTCCCTTCGCGGCCGACCCGAGGCAGCTTCACCTGATAGGCTGCTCCTTCGACTCCGAGACGCGCCTACTCGCGGACTGGCAGGAGCGCTAGCGACGTGACAAGGGGACTTTGTCACGCTGGTGTGACAAAGTACCTGACTCTGTGTCACCCTCCGTGTCTGGGGGCATGCTATCATCGCCGCGTTAGGGAAAGTCGGCTCGCTTCTTTTTCAGATATCGTTTTCGGAAAACGCTTAGCAGCCCCAATCCAGGCAAACTTGGCTCGCACCGCCGATACCGCATGCTCCGCCGCTGCGCTATTCGGTGGGATGCTTCCATGACGCGCAAGCACGCACATGGCCCGCGACCGTATATCTGCGATGCGGCGGCGTTCGACGAGCCCGCTCGAAGAGGTCATGGCCGAGTTCAAGGCTAGCGTCGGCGAGTGTCCTGGCGGTCGCCATTTCGTGCGCCTGGATGTTGAGGCCTTTCCAACATATACCGCGACGATGCCACGTTCGACCGTATGCTCGCCGCCGCCGAGATCAAGCCCGCCCTAGTGCAGAACGAGAACCACCCCTTCTTTCACTGGGACGATTTTCAGGAATATGCCGCCAAGGAGAACGTTCAGATCGAGTCATGGTACCCGCTCGGTGGCAGGGGCTTCACCCAGAACTACTTCAACAATGCCAAGCTCAAACCTATCGCTGAGAGCTATGGAAAGACCGTGCCGCAGATCTTGCTGCGCTGGCAGGTGCAGAAGGGCTTCATCGCCGTGCCCGGCTCGAGCAACCCCGAGCACATCAAGGAGAGCTACGACATCTTCAACTTTGTCCTGGCAGACAAGGACATGTCCACTATAAACGACATGCAGACCGGGCACGGCAACTTCAACATGCGTTTCTGATTGACAAGTCGTCCGAGCGGGCTGCAGCGAAACATGCCGCCCGCCCTGCCCTTAAAGCCCGAGGCCGGCGTACCAGGAGTCGACGCGGTCGAGCGAGCTGGCCACGTCGCCGCCGCGGATGGCGAGGCCCTTGAGCACGGTCGCGCCCGTCATGTCGCGCAAATCGTCGTAGGTGCCGCCATCGCCTGAACCCTCGTGGCTGTTGAACGGGACGATGGTCTTGCCGGCCCAGCTATGGTCGTTCACGAACCCCTGCACGATCATGGGCAGCTCGTACCACCAGATGGGGTAACCCATGAACACGGTGTCGTAATCGTCCCAGTTGGCGATCGGGTTGGCTATCGCGGGATACGTCTTCTCGCGCTGCTCCTGCTGGGCCCGATTGATGCATGCGTCGTAGTCGGTCGGATAGGGCTCGGCCGCCTCGATGCGGTAGATTTCCGCGCCCGATAACTCGCTGAGGCGCTGCGCCATCTGGAGCGTGTTGCCCGACCACGACCACAGCACGATGATGCTCTTGCGGCCGGCCGACGCCGACGCCGACGTCGACGAGGCGGCCGATGCTGACGCCGTGCCCGACGACGCCGAGGTGGCGCTCGACGCCGACGCCGCGCCCACCGACGAACTTGCGGAACCCGTGGCGCTCGCCGACGCCGATGATTGCGAGGCCGCCCGCGAGTTCGCGCATCCCGCCAGCGCCGCACCCGCGCCCACCGCGAGCGCGGCGGATAAGCCGATGAACGACCTTCTGCTGATGTCTGACATTCTCATATCCCTTCCGCCGCGCAACCTCCGCGGCTCGAATCATGGGCGGATCGACCACAGGTTGCGAGCCGACTTCGAAATGAGCGCAATAGCGCCCGTCCGTTACAGCGCCGACTTGATGAAGCCGAGCAGGCCGCCGACGACCGTGAGATCGGTGTGGTCGTAGCAGATGGACCGGTCGGTGTCGAGCGCGTCGATGGCGGCATGGTCCTCATCCGACAACTCGAAGTCGAACACGTCGATGTTCTCGGCCATGCGCTCGGGTTTCGTCGACTTGGGAATGACGACGACGTCCGAATCGATGAGGTGGCGCAGCGCGACCTGGCCGACGCCCTTGCCGTATTTCGCGCCGATCTCGATGAGCTGCGGGTTGTGGAAGAAGTCGTTGGCGCCCTCGGCGAACGGTCCCCAGGCCATGTGCTGCACGCCGAGGTTCTCCATGTTGGCATGCGCGGGCTTTTGCTGCCAGAACACGTGCGTCTCGACCTGGTTGAGCGCCGGCGCCACCTTCGCGAACGTGCAGAGGTCGAGCAGGCGCACCGCGTCGAAGTTGCTCACGCCGATGGCGCGCACCAGCCCCTCTTCGAGCGCGCGCTCCATGTCGCGCCAGGCACCGTAGTAGTCGTTGTAAGGCTGGTGGAGCAGCATCATGTCGATGTAGTCGAGGCCCAGAAGCTCGAGCGATCGCTTTATCGACTCGTAGGTCTTGCCCTCGCCGTAGTTGGTCACCCACACCTTGTCGACCAGGAAGATGTCTTCGCGGGCGACGCCGCTCTTGGCGATGGCCGCTCCCACGCCCCGCTCGTTCATGTAGGCCTGCGCCGTGTCGATCAGGCGATACCCCGCCGCCAGCGCGTCGGCGACGCAGCGCTCGGTCGTCTCGTCGTCGATCTGGAAGACGCCGTATCCCAGCATCGGCATCTTCATCCCGTTCTTCAGCTCCGCGTACTCCATGGCATTTTCCTTTCCCGTAAGGTTTATCGCTAGTGCATAGTCTCGCAGCGCCCGCCTCGGATGTACAATGCTTTTCTGGTTTCCTGCTATATCATATGCGCATACTGGTCGGCAGCGAGCT
>JAFUBE010000737.1 GCA_017460365.1 Eggerthellaceae bacterium | reverse complement strand
AGTAGCCCGTGGCCTCGGGGTTCGGCGTCTTGTAGTAGACGGTCAGCCCGATCAGCTTCCCGTCGACGAGGTTCTTCTCGTACCAGCCGCCGCCGATGCTCGCGATGTCTATCTCCACGTCGACGATGCCCACGCCGGGGATGCCTGCGAAGGTGTCGCCGCATCCGTCCGTGCAGTAGAGGCCCTCCATCCAGTCCAGCCACGTCCTTTCGCCGTCGATCATGACCGCCGCGCGGTAACGCGGCATGGGGAGCTCGCCGGAAGACCCGCCGGACGGGGCGGCGGGCGAGGCCTCGCCGCCGTCGGCGCCACCCAGGTAGTGCAAGATGCCGTCCCAGGCCTCGTAGTACCCGTGAACGTTCGACTCCCAGCCGGTCTGGTCGCCGGGCTCGCCGTCGATGTCGCCTGTCTCGGCGATGCTGAACTCGCCCAGGACGTCGGCCGAGGCATCGTTCTGCAGGCACATCGCCGTATGGGCGCTCTCATCAAGATACACGTCACCCCGGCAAGCCATAAAGCTCATAGGTTCCCAGGAGAACAATCCAGTGCCCACAAATAGAGAGCGCATATCGTAGGTTGTGTGATAACGCGTGATGGCACCTTCATAGGGAGTGCCCTTCAAGGCCATTTCCCATGCCTCGCACACGGCAGAGGAGCAGTCCCGGTCGCCGCACTTGACCTTGATCACGCCCGCGTCGGTCTGCACGTCGCAATGGCCCGAGGTGCCGTAACGCCCCGGCTGGCTGTACCCGTGCGAGGGGCACGTGCAAAGGTGCTCCATGATCTGTGCCGCCACGTTAGCCCTGTTGATTCCCATATTTCACGCCTTTCAGAAGTTGGGCGCCACGTTTTGCGGCGCCCTAGCCAAATGCCCGAGTCCGTTTCAGCCGGATTACTCGCCCTCGGGCAGGTGCTTGCCTATCTCGGCCATGATGGGGCTCAGCACCGCCATCACGAACGCCACCACGAGCGCCCGCATCGTCGGGTCCAGCACCGCGAAGCCGACGATCAGATCGACGTTGGCCACGAACACGCCGAGCACGCCCTGCGCGATGGTGCGCGCCATGCGCCAGTTCCACTCGTTTCCCGTCAAGAACTTCTCCATGTGATTCCCCTTTCATCGAAACTTGAACGCCGGGTTGGCGTTGTCCAGCCCGTAGAGCTCATCCCAAACCCATGCCTCGCCGGGCAGGTCCTCCCAGATGTGCACGGTGTGGACGCCGTCCTCGATGGCGGCAAATCCCCAGCGCCCGTACATGTGCCAAGCCAGGACGTCGGCCTTGGTGGGAAGCCCCGCGCCGTGCATCGCCTGGGAGTCGGTCACGTCGATGGCGATGTCGGTGCGATGCCCGAGCTCGGCAGCCTCGGTATCGGCCTGCACCGCCTGGGAAGCCGGCGCTTCGCCCGGCTCTCCGACCTCCTGGAAAGACATGACGGCCAGAGCGATCACCAGGATCACGCTCACGACCATGAAGACCGGGAGCACGCAGCCCTTGCCGAGGTCGTCCGGGGAGGGCCCGTAGTAGCCCTCGTCGCGTCCGCTCATTTTTCGCCCGCCTTGTGGTACAGCGTCAACACGTCGTTCTTCAGCACCGCAACGTCCTGCTCGATCCTGTATTGGCGCTCGATCATGCTGTTGTGCTTCTCTACGCGGGCGCTGAGCTCGTCGATCTTGCACTCGGTCACGGCCCTGCTTTTCGAGTTCGATAGGCTTACGCCCACGAGGGTCAGCACCCCCGTTATCGACGCGGCGAAGATGGATTCCATGCGCGTAGCCTCCCGGTCCGGTTTTGCCTTGCGGACCGAGTATCTCCCCGCGTCACAAATCGCCGTCCTCCCCCGCCGATGGGGGAGGCCTACGCGGCCGTCATGTTGCCGGGCGTGCTGGCCGTGTCGATGCGGAAGTAGGTGTAGGCGGT
>JAFUBE010000736.1 GCA_017460365.1 Eggerthellaceae bacterium | reverse complement strand
TGCCGCGCTCGACGATGCGGCCGTCGTCGAGGACCAAAATGCAATCGGCGTCACGGGTCATCGACAGGCGATGCGACACAACGATGCACACCTTGTCGGCGAACAGGTCGGCCATCATGTCGATTACCTCGCGCTCGGCGATCGGGTCAAGCGCACTCGAGGCCTCGTCGAAGATCACGATGGGAGCGTCCTTCACGAGGGCGCGCGCGATGGCGAGCTTCTGCAGCTCTCCCCCGCTGAACAGCTCGCCTTCCTCCGAGAACTCGCGGGTCACATGCGCGTGGATGCCCGCTTCGAACCCGCGCACCTTCTCGAGCAGCCCCACGCGCGCGAGCGCCTCTTCCACCAACGCCTCGTCGGCCGCAACCGCATCGCAATCACCTTGCCCGGAACTAGCCGATTCGCTGCAATCAGACTGATCCTGCCGGCTCCCGAGCGGGCGCATGAGCACGTTCTCGGCGATCGAGTAAGCGTAGTGGCAATGGTCCTGGAAGACGACCGCGACCTGCGAGCGCAAATCGGCTTTCGCGTAGCGGCCATACGGCAGGCCGTTCAGGCGCACGACGCCCGAGTCGGGGTCGTACAAGCGCAGCAGCAGCTTCGCGATGGTCGATTTGCCGGCGCCGTTGTGGCCCACGATGGCGAGCATCTGGCCGCGCTCGACCTCGAACGAGACATTGCGCAGCACGGGCTTGCCGGGAACATACGAGAACGTGACATCGTCGAACCCGAGCGAATCGACCGACACGATGGCCGCTTCGCGCTCGGGCGACGGATCGGCGATCGTCGACCCGTCCTTGTCGAAGCCGATCACGTCGGCAATGAGCAGGCATGTCTCGCCCAGCTCAGGAACAGCGCGGAACAGCATCTTCATCGCGTTCGAGAACTGAACGGCCGCGTTCCACAAGGCCATGAACGAGCCCGCAGCAAGCGCGCCCGAGATGAGCCCCCACGCCAGGTACAGGTAGATGCACACGTCGGTGACCGAGCCGGCGCCGAGGCCGACGAACGTGAGCGCTCCCGTGCGCAGGCCGAAGCGCTTGTCGACCCGCTCGAGCTCGTCAGCGGTGGCGCGATGGTCGCCGCGCGCGATCTCGTCGATGCGCTCGACGCGCACGTCTTTCGCGTACTGGCGCTGGTAATACAGGTCGTTGAGGTACTGGAAGCGGCGCATGAGCGGCGTAATCGCCAGATTGCGCAGCACCGCGATCTCCGAGCGCTTCGTGTAGGCCGCCACCGTGACCAGGCAGCCGACGACCACGACCACGATGAGGCCCGGCGACAGCAGCACCATGACGCCCGCGAGCGTGATGATGCTCACCACGTTTCCGAGCACGCTCGTGAGGTCCTTGAAGCACTTGATAACCCGCTCGTCGAGCACGTCGAGCGCACGGGCGAAGTCGTCGTAGAACTCCTTGGTGTCGAACGCCGCGAGGTCGATCACGCGCGCCTGATCATGCAGGCGCAGCTGGATATCCGACCGTATGCGGTCGGCCGCCGCGATGTTGTAATGATGCTCGAGCAGCGCCGTGCACGCGTGGTACACCAGCATGAATGCACCGTATATGAGGCACACGATCAGAATCGACATGAAGTCGCCCGTGTTCATGGCCGTGTCGATGACGTACTGCACGATGAGCACGTCGAAGGTGCGCGCCGGGATGTTCCAAAGCGTGTTCAGCAGGTTCAGCACGATGTAACCGGGGCGCACGGCCCAGATGAGCGACATCGCGTACTTCAACCCCTGCCAATAGGCGGCAAGACCCGTCGCCTTGTGCGAGCGGCCGTTGCCGCCTCCAAAGCGCCCGACCGGCGCCGTGCTGCTCGCGAAACTCGCCCTGCCTCTCATCGGCGGTCCTGGCATGTTATCCCTCGATTCCCCGATTACCCTGAGTATTTGCACTTGAGTTTACTCTTAAACGCGGAAAAGCTCTTGAAGTTGGTGTTCGCGTCTGTTATAAGGTGGGATGGTATGGTAGCGGGATCGGGAATTCTTGACCCGCTGGCAGGTGACACTTAACGGCAGGCGTTATCTGTACCATTTCGC
>JAFUBE010000735.1 GCA_017460365.1 Eggerthellaceae bacterium | reverse complement strand
GGTCATTTCAGCCGGGGCTATGCTCCAAGAAATAGTCTTGCTTGCCGTAGAACCATCACTCCACCGGTAGCTCGATGCATCGTTGAGCGAAACCGTGCAAATGTAGGAGCCGGCATTTGTAGCAGAATACTCTCCCGAACGCGTATATAGCGCACTCTCCGGCACTCCAACGAGCGTCCCGCCCGTATACGTTAAACCAGAAACCGGCTGGGGAGCATCTACCGAAATCCTCGGCGACACAATGAGAAGCTCCCTATTATCAGCAGCCCAGTTATAACTAAGAATTGCCGGATCGGATCCCGAGTATTCAATCGCGATGGGTGCCGTCGAATCGACATAGAAGCAGTTATCATTTGAAGTTGAGGCTCCGAAGGAAAAGCCCGATGGCACAGCACGCAACGAAGCGCACCCATAGAACGCCTTGTAAGCATATCGAGCATTCGAGAAGTCGACTCGCGACAAATCGACATCTTTCAACGAAGAGCACCCCTCGAACAGGCATGCAGAACTGGAAAGGGCTATACGAGGCATGACCGCCGACTCCAATGCCGTGCAGTTGTAAAACGGTGAGTTTCCTCCCGAACCGTCCTTTCCCGCTGGCTGGCCGAAGTACTTCACGTTCGAGCAGTCAAGTGATGAAAGGTCAATCGTTTTAAGGGAGGCGCATCCCTCGAGTAACCCTGACATATCCACAACTCGAGACGTATTCCAATGCGACACGTCAATCGAAGTGATATTCCTTAGATTGTTGAAAAGCCCTTTGATGTTCGTCATCTTCGACAAGTCGAGGGTCTCTTCCCCTATGAGCTGACTATCCAGAATGTTGGAATTGCAGACCAAACCGTTCGCAGATGTAGCGTCGGGCATTCGCAGCGCAGATAAATCTAGCGGCGCTGTAGATGAGTAGCCATCGAACAGATTCAGAACCCCCTTCACGCCCGACAAATTCAATCTTGACAAATCAAGCGGTCGAGAAGAGGCGTATCTAGCGAAAAGGCTGTCTGTGTAATCGCCGCTGCCCGTCGGGAACCGCAAAGGCGACAAATCGAGTGCTGCGGAAGAAGAGTACCCTTCGAGAAAGTGCCGCATCCATACTTGGCTTTTCGCAGCTATGGGTCCAAAATTCAAGCTTTTCAAGTTCAACGCTGTCGAAGACGAGTAGTTCTCGAACATGTAATCCATATTCGAGATACTTGACAAGTCGAAACTCGACAAATCGAGCGGGGCGGGAGCGGAGTATTCGGCGAACATGTATCCCATTTGTGAAACGCTTGATGTGTTGAAGCCTGCAAGGTTAAGAGAACGCAAATCGCGCATCCCATAAAACATCGAATCCATGGTCGTGACTTTCGATGTATCCCAAGAAGACAAGTCAGCTTCTTTGAGCGAAGCACAGCCGCTGAACATCCCCGACAAGCTCGTAGCGCCGCTCACGTCAAGGTTCGAAAGACCTGAAATATCCACAAGGTTAGCCATATTTGCAAACAAGCAGCAAGACGATCCGGCCTTGACTCCAGGAGCAATAGATGCAGACGTAATAGAGGCGGCTTGACTCGACCAGGGAACTCCCCGATAGCGGCTCATCTTATCGGCCAGTGTTCCCGAAACCCCATCTATTGGCCTTATCGCGAGATGCCCGCCGCTAACCTGCCATTCACATGTCCCACAAGCTTCCCATCCTTCATGCGCGTCAAGCGCGAGCGCGCTCAGGGGAAACAGCCCGATGGCCAACAGTATGGAGACCATCATCGACAGCACTCTGCTCGGTATTCCCTGCATCATTAACCCTCCCCAACGATCTCGCTCGTAAATCACCAAATCTTCAAGCCTTTAGACACCGCCGAGATGCGCTTGGACTAACAGAACACCCATTGCCTGATGCGCATCGACGCCAATGTGCGACAGTCTTTAGAAAGCCGAGGGTCTATAAACCCGGGTACCGGTCAACTCATATATAGGGATGTTCGTTGCGACGATTTCAGTCGCGAGGTCAGTAGGAATGCTGTATGTGCCAATCTTTGCCCAAGCACCTGACGAGTTGAGCGCATACTGGGTCACACTCCCGTTTACAAGGGCGCCTGAAACGGTAAGGCCCTGATTCCAAACAAGATACGGATTACCCGAGGTGACCGAGAATGACGCAGCCTCGAGTCGATTGTTTCGGTTGCCCTCCGTGAAAATGACCCAGTAGCGGTCGCCGTTGAAATTCCCTCCAGGGATAGATGACGGCCGATACACGCGAGACCCTGTCGAATCGTAAATGGGAATATTCGTGGCAACTACTTCGACCGCCCAATCGGTCGGAATGCTGTACGTGCCTATCTTCGCCCAAGCTCCCGAGGAGTTCAGCGCGTACTGCGTGATGCTCCCACTTACAGTGGCCCCGGAAATGGTAAGGCTTTTGTTCCAATTCAATCTCGGGCTTCCCGAGCTTACCGAGAAAGAAGCAGCTTCCAATCGGTTGCTTCTGTTGCCCTCCGTGAACACGACCCAATACTGGTCACCGCCAAAGCTATCGTTCCCGTTCGATATAACGGTGACCTGGCACGATGATGTCTTACCGTTAACCGTGCTTGCGGTGATCGTAGCAGTTCCCGTCTTGACGCCAGTCACTCTTCCCGAATCGACCGTCGCCACCGCCGAGTTGCTCGTAGTCCAGATGACGCTCCTGTCGCTGGCATTCGAGGGGGACACCGATGCGGTAAGTGCCACGACCGATCCGACTTTCATCGAAACACTCGTTTGGCTGAGCGATACGCCTGTTGGCTCGATGACCGCCTTATTAACGGTGATGATACACGTCGCCGTTTTGCCGTTCACAGTTGATGCGGTGATCGATGCCCGTCCTGGTTTCAACCCAGTCACACGTCCAGCTTCGACGTGCGCAACCGAATCGTTGTCACTTGACCAATCGACGCTCTTGTTCGTGGCTTCGCTCGGCAAGACGGTAGCAGCAAGATTGATTGATGAACCCACTTCGATGCTCTCGTTCGACTTATCAAGCGTAATACCTGTCGGCTCGACAATCGAGGGGGTCACCGTGACGGCACAAGTTGCTGACTTCCCGTTTACTGTCGTTACCGTGATCGTCGCTGTACCCTCAGCTCGTCCAGTTACATTGCCACCAGTGACGGTCGCGACCGATGTGTTGCTAGACGACCACTCAACAGATTTTTCCGTAGCGTTACTTGGGGAAACGGTCGCGATGAGCTGTACCGATTCGCCAACCTGAATGTCCGCTGAAGCCCGGTCTAAAGCTATGCCCGAAGGATCCACAGCGGCGAACTTGCTCAAGTCGGGAATACCGAAGCCGTAATACTTATCCCACCCAGATGTTCCCAAATCGGCGCAGCTGCCCTTTATCGATTGCTCGACTTGCGCTGGCGTAAACGAAGGGTTCTTCAGCTTCACCATGGCAGCTGCAGCACTCACATGGGGAGCGGCCATTGAAGTTCCGTTCAGGGCAACGTAACCCCCTCCAAGCCTGCAGCTCATTATCTGGTAGCCCGGAGCCGCCACGTCTACGGATGAACCATAGTTGGAAAAGGCACACCTCGATAGCGAACTATTGATGGCAGATACGACTATCGCATCTGTAACACATGACGGACAGTGGTACCTTGTGTCATCGTTCTCGTTACCTGCAGCTACAACCACGACAGTACCGTCTTTGACCGCATTCGTCACCGAATTTTCCAAGTAGTTCGAATGGCCGCGCTCTTTGTTGCCCAAGCTGAGATTTATGACATCTGCGCCTTTTTTGACCGCATGCTCGATCCCCAAAGAAACACCCAGCGTCGAACCCTCGCCTTTATCATCAAGAACTCGCTCTGGCAAAATCGTCACATTTAATCCTGGCGTGCAATCCATAATCGTTCCGGCAACATGAGTACCATGCCCATCCCAATCCGTCGGTACATCGTCGTTGTCGATAAAGTCGTGTCCCCCACTTGCTATTCTTCCGTTCAAGAGCGAATGCTGTGAAACGCCGCTATCGACTACTGCAACAGTTACATTTCTGTTGATGCCAGCAAGTGAATTCGCAAGCTTGTCAGCCTTCATCGCTCCCACGCCCCACGAATAGCTTTCTGTAGTTATATTTGGCTCAGCTACCTCTTCCTCGCTCACACCGATGAACTCATCGGGTTCAACCCAAACAACATGATCCCTGTTGCTCAAATCAACGCATGCTGATTTCGCGGATTGGCGCGTCTGGAATTGGAGAACTGTGATTCTGGTATCCGTATTCGAGACAATCGCGATAGGCTTCAGCATCGAATAATCGATATCTTCCCCATCGTCTTTCACGATCAATCGCGCCGTACGGTATTCATCATCACCCGCTGCGCCGATACCCCCTTCGACTTCCGAATTGCTCATTAGCGACGAGACCGCTTCAGCGAAATCCTCGAACGAATTCGCCTTAGTCATCCCAACGACAACCTCGCATTCTGCTGACAGGCCACTACTGGTTTGCGCCTTCACAATTGCAGTGCCTACCCCTTTTCCAACAACTAGGCCATCCTCCACAGTTGCGATATCGGCGTTCGAACTCGACCACGCAATGGATGCATCCGAAACGCCCGAAGGCTTTATCGACGCGTACAGTCGTGCTGTTTGCCCAACGTCGAGTGCAAGGGAATTTTCACTCAATTCCATCGAGCTTTCGCTTTCCACCGAATTGGTCACCTTGAATGAAATCGAGCGAGACGCCTTGGCATTCTCGGCACTCGTTACGCGCACCAACGCGTTTCCTGCTTTCACGCCCTTAACCACGCCTGAAGCGCTCACCGTGAGCACGTTTGCATTAGACGACTTGTATACGAGATTCTTATTGGAAGCGTTAGACGGATTGAACGTGGTTTCAATCGTCGTACTCTCTCCAACGACAAGGCTCGTCTTGGTCGCTTGTGCTGAAATCGATTTGACAGCCTTGAACTTCTTCGCGGGCAGAACGGTGACCTTTACTTTTTTGGTTGCTTTCGCGCCATTGCTTTTTGCGGTTATCGTAATGGTCGCTTTACCGGCTTTATTGCCTTTCACTTTGCCATTAGCCGACGACTTCGCCACAGACGTCTTCGAACTCTTGATTGTCACCTTCGCGCCTTTGGTCGTTACCAAGCCCAGGTCGTACGTCGATCCGCTCCTGATCACAACGCTACCCGATGCAGCCTTGGCAACCGTAACGGAGGGAGTCGCGTTTGCGGCATACGCTATCCGATTCCCGACAACGAGCGAGAAGGCAATCAAGATTGCTGTCGCTAGAAGAATCGTTCTGACAAAACCGATGGCTGAATTATTTCGTACATTACGGAGAGGTTTCAAACCCATATCTACCACCCTTTACATAAGTACCGATGCGTAGTCAAATGCCCTTAACCGAATCTGCTTTTTTCAATTCCCCCTGAATCAGCCTCGAATACCCTTCGAGCTAGGGTTTGCTTGAACGCCACGGTTTTCGACCTGATAAAGTTACCCTTACTAGGCTGTTCACTTTCTTCATGCAGCCTTTATACGACCGAACATCACCCCTTCACCTTCACGGTCTTGCTCGCCGACCAGGCACCGTAAACGCGCTCGCCGTCGATGTTCTCGTACGCTTGCACCTTCACCGTAGCTTTGCCGCCCTTCGCGAGGTTATAGATGTACTTGCTCGAATTCCACGAGTAGGCATCGAAATACTGCGGCTTCTTCTTTTTCGAGTGTTTGTAATAGACGCGATAGCCGTCGACGCCCGCTTTGTCCCCGCTTTTGGTTGACCAGCTCAGGCTCATGTATCTTCCGCTATAGGCGACTGCCTTCACGCCTGTGACCTTCGCAGGGGCTATGTTGAACGTGACGGTCTTAGAACCTACGTAGCCGCCCTTGCCATTAACCGTGATGGTCGCCTTGCCAAGCGCCTTGTTGTCCATGTACGAAAGCGTGTAATCGGTACCCATGACAAGGGTATTCGAGTCCATCATCACCGCCGGGGAGGGTTTAATCGCCTTGCCCGTGTACGCCATGTTCGCCACCTTCGCCACAGTCGCCTGGTACAGTGAATTCGAGGCTACAACAACAGACGTACGCGTCGTCGTGACATAGTCGTCGTTGCCCTTTATCTTGTTGTACTGGTCGCCAGTCGTTACCGTGAGCGTGCTGTTCAAGCCGAGGTTCAGATACGCCCGATAGCCCACGTCGTTAGACGACACGTTCGGGGGAATGCGCAGCGAGTCAAGATTAGTGCAGTCGCAGAATGCGTATTCGCCAATGACCTTCACGCTCGTGGGGAGAGACATGCTCGTGAGCGCAGAGCATCCCTGGAACGCGGCGCGACCGACCTCGGACACGCCCGCGGCAACCGTCGCCTTCACCACGTTGGCAACTCCGCCGTCGCCCGTGTAGTACTGGCGGAAGAAGTAGTCCGGCACCTTCTTGCACGTGGAGGCGAAGCTGACCGAGGTTCCGCTCGTGCCCGTTCCCGCGTTGGCGAACACGCCGTCGGAGCTCACGCCGAGGTCGCGGCTGAGCACGTCGATGGAGGAGAGCGACGTGCAGTTCCTGAACGCGCTGCGGCCGAGGTAGACGAGGCTCTCGGGGAGCGTGAGCGCGCTCCACGAAACGCATCCCTCGAAAGCTCCGTTTTCGACACGCTGCAACGTATCAGGCAAGGCCGACGACCTTAATGCCGAGCAGCCCCAAAACGCGTAGGGTCCGATTTTCGTGAGGCTTCCTCCGAAGCTCACGGACCTGAGCGACGAACAGCCGTTAAACGCAGATTCACCTATTTCCGAAACGCCATCGGCAATCGAGATGCTCGTAACGTTGGCGACGCCTCCACTGTTTGTATAGTATTGCCGGAAGAAATTAACCGGCACCTTCGAGCACGTCGAAGTAAATTTTGCCGTTATCCCCGACGAGCCGCTGCCCGCATTGGCAAACACGCCGTTGTAGTTCACGCCGAGGTTCGCGCTGTTCACCGTAACGCTCGTAAGCGACGTGCAGTTTTTATATGCATCTTGGCCAACGCTTGTAAGACTTTCAGGGAACTCGACCGTGGTAAGGCCGCTACAACCTTCGAATGCATAATCCCCGATTGCAAGCAGCGTCGAGGGAAGCTTTACGACCCTCAATCCCGCCTGTCCGTTGAAGGCCGAACGGGCGATCTGGGCGATCACGTACCCGTCTATCTTGCGATTCGACAAGTCAAGCGTCGTCGCGTCGCCCTGGTATCCTGTAATGTTAACGACGCCGCTATCGACGCTGTACTCGATGCCATCGTCGGTAACGTTGAGCGAAGCAGTGGCTAGCGTCGGCAAGGTTTCATGCGCATAAACGGGAGATGGATTCGAAAACCACACGTAAAACAACGCAAATGCGCACAGCGTGCAAAAGGAAACCTTCAGGATGAATCCCTTCCGCTTTACTCTTAGTTGCAATACGCTTCTCAACATGGCTGCGCTCCTTCCGCCCCTTCCCGAACGAGCATTCACAGCAGAAAGCGTCCGCTCAAGCTCGCTTAAACCACGCACCAAGCTGCGGCTACGAATGTCACTTATCAGTGACTGTAACATGAAACGCCCCAAGTGTCACTTATATAGGGCTATTTCTGGCGCCTTCGATTGAATGATGGGAACTCCCGAACGATAGGAGCTCTCATGGTCACGAAATTAGTCGGAAAACGCATCGCGCAGCTGCGCCATCGGCTCGGCCTGAGCCAGGTTGCGTTCGCCGAACAAATCGGCATGGCGAGAACCTATTTCGCAGAAGTCGAAACGGGTAAGCGCAATGCATCGGTTCGCAACCTCGAGAGAATCACGAGCGGCTTGGGCGTGACGCTCGCCGAGTTCTTCGACTCCGACATATTCGATCCGCTCTACCGCCCCGTCGAACGCAAAGCAAACAAGCTCGGCGAGGGTGCCCGCTCCGAACAACATGCTATCACCTACGCCTATGTCGCCTTGCCGCCGCTCGAAAACCAGGGCGGAAAGGAACAGGAAGACGACTGATTCGCTTTTTTTCGCTTCTGTTAAGCGGAACCGTTCGAACGGGGTTCTAAAGGGCGGCGACGAACCAGGAGGTGATCGACGTGGGGTGCGTGATGGCGGTGCCGGCGACGACCGCGAAGGCGCCGGCGCTAAGGGCGGCGGCTGCGTCGGCGGGCGTGTGGACGCGTCCCTCGCAAACGACGGGCACGTCTGGGAACTCGGCGACCGCCTGGCGCAGAAGCGGCAGGTCGGGCCCGTCGGCCATGCCGCAATCGATGGCGTTCGAGCCATGCGAGAGCGTGGTCGAGACGAGATCGCAGCCGGCCGCCACGCTGCGGCGGATATCTTCGATCGTCGCGCAATCGGCCATCACGAGCGTGTCGCACGCCTCTCGAAGCTCGGATACCGTCTGCTCGAACGTGCGGCCGTCGGGGCGCGGCCGGTCGGTCGCGTCGAGGGCCACCACGTCGGCGCCCGCGTTCACGCACGCGATGGCATGGCGCAGCGTAGGCGTGATGTACACGCCGTCGTGCCCTTCCTTCCACAGCCCGATGACCGGGATTTCCACGCGCCCCTTGATGGCGGCGATGTCGGAAAGCCCCTGGCAGCGGATGGCCACCGCACCGCCCAGTTCGGCTGCGCGCGCCATCTGCGCCATCGTCTCGGGGTGGCGAAGCGGCTCGCCTGTGTAAGCCTGGCAGCTCACGATGAGCCCGCCTTTGAGTTGTTCAATCGTGGGGTTCATGGCGTTATCCAATCCGATTCGTCATTGTTGCTGGTCCCGAGCGAATTCGACGGCTCCCACGAGCGGTGCGTCGCCTCCGAGCGCGGCGTACAGGATGGGGGTGTCGGCCAGAGGCGCGAGCGCTTGCGACTTGAAGCCCTCGTCGAGCGCACGACGCCAGAAGGGGCCGGCGCCGGTCACGCTGCCCGACAGCACGACGAGCTCGGGATCGAGGATGTTGCACCAGCTGCCTATGGACTCGCCGAGCACGCGGCCGGCCGTCTCGAGCACGGCGATCGCATCCAGATCGCCTTCGTTCGCGCGGCGGGCGACCTCGTCGCCCATGAGCGTCGGGTCGAGCTCGTCGCCCATGTTGCGGCCCTGGAAGCGCGCGGATATCGCAGTGCCGCACGTCGCGCGTTCGACGTGCGAAACCGAGCCGCATGCGCACGGCTCACCGGCCACGGCGGGATGCAGCGTGTGGCCGATGTGGCCTGCGGCCCCGTGAACGCCGCGCACGACGTTGCCGCCGATCACGAACGCGCCGCCGAGCCCGGTGCCGATGCCGACGCATAGGC
>JAFUBE010000734.1 GCA_017460365.1 Eggerthellaceae bacterium | reverse complement strand
TCCTGACGTACAACCCCAACGGGGGCGCCTTCGCGCTGGACGGCACGGCCTTCGCGGCGACCACGCTCGCCCCCAGGACCGACGACATGGCTGCGGGGACGACCCTGTGGGCGGCCGCCGGGTGGGCGGCGTCAAAGGACGCGGGCACGGTTGGCGTGCAATCGCCGCAGGCCCCTCCCCCGCCCCGGCCTGCGGGGACGCGCCCCGTGCCCCGGTGCAAGCCCGGTGCAGGGCGGGCGCTGCGTTTATGTCAGCCGAATGCATCAGTAATATATGGCCATTTGCTTCATTGCCGGCATGCCGAACACCATGGTAAAATGCCGCCGATTCCATCAACTGCGTACAAGCACCGACAAGGAGGCTCGAGGATGCCACGGGAATACCTACCTCGGACAAGCGACAAGATGCTGGAGCTCCAGCTCGAGGCGTCGGGCGCAGTGCTCGTCGAGGGGCCGAAATGGTGCGGCAAGACGACGAGCTGCGAGCAGTTCGCGAAGAGCGCGCTGTACCTGCAGGACCCCTCGGAGCGCTCCCGCAACCTGCAGCTGGCAGAGCTCGCGCCCCAGAGCCTGCTAAACGGCGAGGCCCCCCGCCTGCTCGACGAGTGGCAAGACGCGCCCCAGCTCTGGGACGCCGTGCGTTACGAGGTCGACCGCCGGGGAGAGCCCGGGCAGTTCCTGCTCACGGGCTCCACGGTCCCGCCCGACCGGGAAAGCACCCGGCACTCCGGCACGGGCAGGATCGCCCGGATGCGCATGCGGACCATGTCGCTGTGGGAGTCGGGGGACTCGGCCGGGGGCGTGTCGCTCGCCGGGCTTTTCCGCGGCGGGCCCCTGCCGGTGTCGGAGTGCGCCGACGGCCTGGAGGAGCTCGCCTACCTCGTATGCAGGGGAGGATGGCCCTCCTCGCTCGGGCTGTCGAGGAGGGCCGCACTGCAACAGGCTTTCAACTACCTCGACGCGATCGTCGAGGAAGACGTCTCCCGCGTCGACGGCACGCGCCGCGACGCGCACACCGCGCGGATGCTCCTCAGGTCGTACTCGCGCATGGTCTCGTCCCAGGGGAGTTACGCGAGCATGCGCGCCGACATGGCTTCCGGGGGCGCCCCCATCTCAGAGAACACGTTCTACGACTACGAAGGCGCTCTGCGCAAGCTGTTCGTGGTCGACGACCTGCCCGCATGGAACCCGAACCTTCGGTCGAAGACGGCAATCCGAACGTCCCCCACGCGCCACCTGTGCGACCCGTCTGTCGCCGTCGCCGCGCTCGGAGCCGGCCCCGGCGAGATCCTGAACGACCTGAACACGCTCGGCCTCCTGTTCGAGAGCATGGCCGTCCGCGACCTCCGATGCTATGCGAGCGCGCTCGATGGGGAAGTCCTTCATTACCGCGACAAGTCAGGCCTCGAGAGCGACGCCGTCGTGAGGCTGCGCAACGGGCGTTACGGCCTGGCAGAGGTGAAGCTGGGGGGCGAGAGCGCCATCGAGGACGGCGCCGCCAGCTTGAAGGCGCTGGCAAACCGTATCGACGCCGGCGCAGTCGGAGCCCCGGCGTTCCTATTGGTAATCACCGGCGTGGGCAGCATGAGCTACCCCAGGGCCGACGGCGTGTCCGTGGTGCCGCTCCGCGCGCTCAGGCCATGACGCGCCAACCCCCACGGGAGCCCCCTTGCACCGCGCGTTGCACCGGGGCGCAGGGGGCGGGCGGGGCCCGGGCGCAGGCGGGGGGCGC
>JAFUBE010000733.1 GCA_017460365.1 Eggerthellaceae bacterium | reverse complement strand
TACCATTGGATACAGGAAATCGAACGGACGGGGGAATGGCTGGGCTGTTCCCCCTTTCCGAGATAATGGTGCGAAACGGGGGCTGCATGCAAGACTACAAGCGCGAATTCATCGAGTTCATGGTCGAATCCGACGTGCTCAAATTCGGCGACTTCACCCTGAAGAGCGGGCGCAAATCGCCGTTTTTCATGAATGCAGGCGCTTATGTCACGGGAGACCAGCTGCATCGGCTTGGCCTGTATTACGCGCGCGCCATCCACGACAATTTCGGCCTCGACTTCGACGTCGTGTTCGGGCCCGCCTACAAGGGCATTCCCCTATCGGTCATCACCACGATGGCGTTGCACGAGCTGTACGGCAAGGAGGCGCGTTACTGCTCGAACCGCAAAGAGGCCAAGGACCACGGCGACGCGGGCATCCTGCTCGGAAGCTCCCTCGAAGACGGCGACCGCGTGGTCATGGTCGAGGACGTCACCACCTCTGGAAAGTCGATAGAAGAGACGTTTCCGCTCATCAAGGCCCAGGCCGACGTCGAGGTCGTAGGCCTCATGGTGTCGCTCAACCGCCAGGAGGTCGGCAAAGGCGGCGAAAAATGCGCGCTCGACGAGGTCAGCGACTTGTACGGCATGCCGACGGCGGCGATAGTCACGATGGCCGAAGTCACCGAGCACCTGCATAACCGCGAATGCCTCGGACGCGTGGTCATCGACGACACGATGAAAGCCGCAATCGACGCTTATTACGAGCAATACGGCGCAAAGTAGGGTTCATGCCAAGGCGCCATAACGATTTCGTCGGCGTATTCGACTCGGGAGCCGGAGGCCTGAGCGTGCTCGCGCGCCTTGTCGAAGAGCTCCCTCGCGAAGATTTTGTTTACTACGGCGATTCGGCACATGCCCCCTATGGCGAGAAGCCGCGCGAGTGGATCGTGAGGCGCTGCCGCGACATCGTCGATCACCTCGTCGGCGAAGGCGCGAAAGCGATCGTGATTGCATGCAACACGGCGACGTCGGCTGCCGCTTCCGAGCTCCGCGCCGAATACGCGCACGTCCCGATCATCGGGGTGGAACCCGCGCTCAAGCCGGCCACCCTCGCCAAGGGAGTGAACCGCATCCTCGTGATGGCGACGCCCATCACGCTGAGGCTCGACAAGTACCAGCAGCTCGCCTCGCGATGGGGCACGGGCCACGAGGTTGTCGACGCCCCCTGCCCCGGGCTCGCAGCGCGCATCGAACGGGGCAACCTCGACTCACCCGACGTCATCGAGCTCCTGGACAACCTCGTCGGGGAGCACTGGGGCAAAGTCGACGCCGCCGTTCTCGGATGCACGCACTACCCGTTCGTATCCTCACAGATCCGCGAGGTGCTCGGGGACGTCCCGCTGTTCGACGGCGCCGCAGGTACCGCCCGCCAGCTGCACCGCAAGCTCGCCGAGCGCGGGCTTCTCACCCGCTCCGCGGAGCCGGGATCCATAGACCTGCGCTCAAGCGACGCCGACGCGAACACGATCGCCCTGTACCGCGACCTGCTCGCCAAAGGCGTGCCACTTCCCGTCAGACACGATCTGTCATTTTCGCGGTGAGATTTCCTGTGCCGCAGGTTT
>JAFUBE010000076.1 GCA_017460365.1 Eggerthellaceae bacterium | reverse complement strand
GGCAAAGCAAGCGCCACCCGAAAAATGACAGATCGTGTCTGACGGGAAGTGTCACACCGCGCGCGGGATGGGGGGGGTAAAGACGCGTCTTCCTAGAATACGGGTGGTTTCAAATAGCCTGGCGATAAGGAAGGGGCCCGAAGGCCCCTTCGCTGCCCAGCTCTCGCTGCAAGCGCCTTTTCTGCTTGGCCCGATTGTACTTCACGTCGCCGTGAGCACCGGTGCCGCAGGCGTGCGCGTTGTACTTCGGCATCTGGTCGAGCGTCGCCTCGACCGACGACCTACGCCAAACCGGCCCCTGCTTGGGAACGCCACGCTTGTTCTTCTTGGACATGCCTTCCACCCCCTTCTCTTGATCGGTGAGCAACATCAAGGATGATAACATGCCTTCGGCTGCTGGAAGGGCCTCCTTGCCGGCGGGCGCCTCTTCCGAGACCGGCACGGAAACCCGATCTGCACGCCAAATGCCGTCTCCGATGCAATATACTGGCTATTGTAAAGGGGTGACATGATGCAAATATTAGACCAGAAGGTTTATGAGATCGTCGAGCACGGGCTGGAAGGTGGCGGGCTTTCGCGCGAGGAAACGCTCACGTTATTCGAGATACCCGAACGCACGAAGGAGGCAGCGCTCATACGCTGGGCCAGCCAGGAGCTGTCGTTGCGTGCAGCCGACGGCATCGCCGAAATTCACGGGCAAATCGGGCTGAACGCGACGAAATGCCCGATGGACTGCCAATTCTGCAGCTTCGCCAAGAGTGCCGCGTGCCGCACGGAGGATTTCGAGCTCACACGCGACGAGGTTTTGCGCTATGCCGAGCTGCACCTTCAAAACGAGGTGAACCTGATCCTGCTGCTCTGCACCGCGAGCTATCGATTCGACAAGCTGCTCGAGATGGCCGAAGCCGTGCGCGAGGCGATTCCAGCCGATATGCCGCTGCTCGTGAACGCGGACGATCTGTCGCTCGAACGGGCGCGGCAGCTGCGCTCCGTCGGCGTAAACGGCGGCTACCATGCGGTGCGCATGCGCGAGGGAACCGACACGCGCATACCCGTGGAAAGGCGCCTGAAAACGTTCGCGAACATGCGCGAGGCGGGGCTGTCGCTGCAGACATGCGTCGAGCCGATCGGCCCCGAGCACACGCCCGACGAGCTCGTGGAGGCGACCTTCCGCTGCATCGAGGCGCACCCGCAGTCGGCCGGCGCCGCACGGCGCGTGGGCGTGCCGGGAACGGGGCTGTACGGGCGCGGCATGATCACCGAGGTCCGCAACGCCGATTTCGCAGCCGTGTACCGCCTGGCATCGGGGCTCGAACCGCGCCTGAACTGCTCGGCTAACACCGTGATGACCGCTTCAGCCGGAGCGAACCTCGCATGGGTCGAACTGGGGCTGAACCCGCGTGACGTGATGGCGCGCACCGAGCAGGGAGGCCGCGCGATCGCGATCGAAACCGCTCGTAAAACCTTCCGCGCCGCCGGCTGGGAAATCCTCGACGGCCCATCGCCGGGATGGATGCTTCC
>JAFUBE010000075.1 GCA_017460365.1 Eggerthellaceae bacterium | reverse complement strand
TGCGCTTCTTCCGAAGCGCAATCCTAGAAACTACCCCACGTTGGGTCTGGCAGTACGTGGGGTAGTGGAGAAGCGGCACGAGGCTCGCGCGGAAGGTGGAGATGGATAGCCGTTCAGAGAATACGCAGCTGATTCCGTACGAGGCCTGGAAGGTGCGCCAGGCGGTCGATGCGCTGCTCGGCTCGACGACGCCAGCCGGCACGATCAACTCGCTGATGGTTCGCGCAGGATCGCCTGAGGCATCGCCGTTCGAACGGTATGCAGGCGTCGTGCTGCGCGAAGCCGGAGCCGCGCAGCTCGCCGACTTGCCGCCGAACTGCACGTTGCTTCTCACGCCGCCAACTGATGGCCGACTCGCAAGGCTCACGTGCACGGCGAGGCTCGACGAGAGCCAATGGGAACTCGTGATGGACGTCGAGAACGCCATCAACCGCCTGTGCTGCATCGCAGACGCCATCGAGGACAGCGGCAGCAACGGACAGCCAGCAGAACAGCAGGTCAGGATATCCTTTCTCGGGAGCAGCTTCGTAAACGACCGCGCCGGTTATAGAAGCGCGCGCATGGCCCTGCCACCGATAGGGCGCTCCGAACAGCCGAGCATGGGGTACTTCAACGAGATCGACTGGCGCGTACTCGACCACATCGCCGCAACTGCGCATCCCGTTTTCCAAGCCACATTGCTGCCGAACATGCACCAGGCGTTCATGGGCGCCTCGGCCCCAGACGGCAGCGACTGGGATATCCGCACGAGGCTCGCCGCTATACTGGAAGGCCTCGAGCTTCCCCTGCGATTCGGATACCGGTTCGACGTAAACGCGCAAGCCCAAGCGGTATCCGTACTGTTCACCGTGCCGTCCGAAAGCTCGTTCCCCCATCGGGTGTTCGATGGGCGAACCCGAACGTTCGTGGATGTCGCCGAGCGCATCGACGACATCAGGATCGCCTACGCGATGCGCCTTGCGTGCTTGCTCGCCGCAGCCGCATTCGGCTCGGGGCGCAACGTGGAGCATGCGCACATCACGGGCGTTCGCGTCGGGAATGGCGCACCTCTTTTCAACTGCGCGTTCGAGCGCAAAGCCTATGTGCGCAAAACTCTCCTCGCCATCGACGAGGGCAGGCTATCCGACCCGACGATCCGCTTCGACACGGCCAAAATCGCGCATCTTATGGATCCGAGCGAACTCGAATACGTCCGCTTCGACGGAGACAGCCACGTTGTAATCCGCGACAACGGGATGAAGGGGCACCGGATAGAACCGCACCTCGACGAACGCGAGCTCACCGATGAGCTGAAGAAGCTCTTCCACACGCAAAGGATATGCGACATCGACACGCGCCATTACTTCGGCGAGGGCGGCCAGGCAGTGTCCGCCGCCCGCTCCGACTCGGAGGAATCGTCGATAGCGGCCATCGCCCACCTCGAACGGATTGCGGCGGAGCTGGAAGACGCGATGGCGCCACCCGATGACAACGCGAAATCCCGACCGCTGTATTGTGCAAACCCGCTTGCCCGTGCCGTGGTGTCGCTGCTCGACGACGACCTCGCCATCGGCGAACAGGCTGAAGCGTTCCTGCACGGCGCCGAGCATGGCGAAACAGCCGCCGGCCAGCCGTCCTACTTCAGGGCACCCGACGCGTTGTTCCACGCTCACATGGGCCTTTCCGACCTCTACGAGCGGCTCGGCGATACGCGCGGCGCGGAAACGGAGGCCGACCGCTGCATCGCGTTGGCGCCGACGACCGCAACCGGCTATTTCAGGAAGTCCGATATCCTCGCCTCGCAGAAACGGTACATGGAAGCTGCAAACCTGTTGCGTGCGGGGCTGAGGCTGGCCGTGTCGCCACGCGACTGCGCGCTTCTTTATTACCACCTCGCGCTAATCCTCTGGAACACCGGGCGCAAGCGCGAAGCCGTGGCCGTGCATGTATACACCACGTCTTTGGCAGGCGAGTATGCTGAAAAGGCCAAGCGCGTCGTCGCCAACTTGCGCAAACGCGGCGACAGCCCGGTCATCGTGTACGCGAGCCCGCTTGCCGCCTCCCGCGAAATGATGCGGGCAAGGATTCCCGTCGCGCCGTCCGATGCCGCTCGCACGCTCATCGTGAAGGCGGCCGTCGGCCTCTCGTGCGCCAACGCCCCCGAGGCCTGCGCCCCGTACGCCGCCGCCCTCACGAGCTACTTCCGCGACGACCGCATCATTGCTTCAGCGTGCCGTTCGATTATCCATGGCTCCAAGCTCCCAAATGAAGGGGTTGCTGCCCCACTTGCCGTCGGGTCCGAAACAGGCTAATTTCGCCGCCCGCCCCGCTTCCCGCCGGGCCCGAGGGAAGCGGGGCGGGCGGCGAAAAAAGACCCGGCCGGAGCCGGGTCTTGGAAGCGCGCTATCGGGTACAGCCTAGAACAGGTTCTCCTTGGGAGCCCAGGTCTGGCCGCGCTCGAGGTCCTTGCCCTCCTTATACCACTTGGTCGTGAAGCGGTCGTCGGCCGTCTTCAGACGCGCGTAGTAGCGGTTCTCGCCGTCGAGCGGCTGGCGGTCGTCGGACCACACGCACAGGAAGCGCAGCAGGCAGCCGCCGCAGAGCACGAGCACACTCGCCCAGGTGCCGAGGAACGCAGAACCCGACAGGTTGAAGCACAGCGGCACCACGAGGCCGAGGCCGATCATGCCGATCCAGAAGACCGGGGCGTAGGAGCCCTTCACCCAGCGCAGCGCGACACGCTGTTGGGTGCGGTTGCCCGCGCCCAAGAAGCTCAGGACCATGATAAGCAGGATCGTGATCTCGGCGAACACCAGGATGATGTCGATGAGGTGCAGCAGCGAGTGGACGGCTTCCACGGCCGCGAACTCAAGCAGCGTGGTCATGACGCCCGGCCATGCGCCCATCGACAGCATGATGCCCGCACACGCGGTGGACAGCGCCGAGACCGTGAACAGGATCGGCAGCGCCGGCGTGGCCCAGAAGCTGTGGGCCTTCAGCGTGGAGAGCATGACGCCGGTGTAGACCATGATGCCGAAGCCGGCCAGGCCAGCCGCGCCGAGCCACAGCCCGCTCGCGCCGCCGAGGAAGTTGAACACGGACAGGAACCCGAGCACCGGGGTCGCCGGCGACCAGTTGCCCAGGATCCAAAACAGGTCGCCGAACGAGGCGATGGTCAGCAGCACGGCGCCCCACTTGATGATGGAGGTCGCGGTGACGTACGCGCGATAGAACACGGGCGGCTGGCCGAGCTCCTCGACCAGGAAGAACAGGCCGAGCGCGATGGCGATGAGCGCGATGAAGTTGGGCAGCATGAAGACCTGCGTTAAATCGACACCCGGGAACACGAAGGTGGACATGATCCAGGTGAGGAACAGGATGCCGCCGCCGAGGCCGCCCAAGAACAGGTACGTGGCGATCTGGAAGCCCCAATAGCGATGGGGATACTCGATCTTAGCGTTTTCCTTCTGATAAGTGACTTTATCCATTATCGCGTACCTCCCAAATCCGGGATGTAGTAAATCTGCGGGTCAGTGCCGAGCTCTTCGAGCAGGCGGAACGTGTCGGAACGTCCGATGAGCTTCGAAATCTCGGAATTCGGGTCGTCGATGTCGCCGAAGACACGGGCCTTCTGGTG
This sequence comes from Eggerthellaceae bacterium, assembly GCA_017460365.1. GTDB lineage: Bacteria > Actinomycetota > Coriobacteriia > Coriobacteriales > Eggerthellaceae > UBA9715. The sequence continues at coordinate 568 of JAFUBE010000075.1, read as the reverse complement.
GCAGGTCTGCACGCAGTACGGATCCTTGCCGGGCTCCATCTCGCGGCGCTCCTTGCAGAACGTGCACTTGCGCACATACTCGTCGAAGCGGCGAACCGTGTGCGAGGTGTCGCGCATGCCGTAGGGGCAGGCGTTCACGCACACCTTGCAGCCCATGCACTTCTTGTAGTCGACCCACACCACACCGTCGTCGTCTTGCTGGGATGCGCCAGTCGGGCAGCACGGGACGCACTCGGGGTTCTTGCAGTGCATGCACAGCGTGGGCAGGTAGTTGCGGTGAACGTTGGGCCAGGTGCCCTCCGCCACGCCGCCGACGACCGGGTTGTAGACGATGTCCATCGGCAGGTCGTTCCACGTGCGGCAGGCGACCGAACAGGAATGGCAGCCGATGCACCGACGCTGGTCGATGGCCATTGCGTATCGCGTCATAATGTATCCCTCTCCTTTCCTGCTACTCCGCAGCTACTTCTTCAGCCGCGATCGGTTCGTAATCCATGGTGTAGCGGGCGCCCGTCTCCATGTCGACGAGGTTGTTCTGCGTCGGATCGTACGCGTAGCCATAGAACAT
>JAFUBE010000732.1 GCA_017460365.1 Eggerthellaceae bacterium | reverse complement strand
CGACGAGCTGAACCGATCCAGGTCCGCCGGCGACGGCACCGTCTACACGCGCATGGACGCCCTGACGTCGGTGCAGCTTCTAAGCGTCGACGACGTCATGACCACCCCCATCGCCACCCAGAACGCCGTCGACCTCTTCGAGGTCATGGAGGCTCGCGAGGGGCGCCGGGCCACCGTCATAGCCTCCCAGCTCGAGCCGAACGAGTGGTACCTGCGCATAGAGGGCGAGCTCATGGCCGACTCGATACTGAACCGCATCGCCACCGGCGCGAGGTACGTCGACCTCGACGGGCCGAACATGAGGGAGTACTTCGCCAAGAGGAGGGCGGAGCTCTAGCGGTGCCGTCGTCAGCTTACTGCCGGTACCATTCTTAGCCTACTCGCGGTACCAACCAGGATGACTGTTGGTACCGCGAGGGGTTACTACTCAATAGTTGCGTGATGAATAATTTACTTGTCGAGTCATACTCCTCGTCAGTGTATTGATAGTCCGAAACATAGAGCCTAACGGTCGACTCATTAAGAAACTCATATCTACCCTCTTCGAGCAGCACTTCATTACTCAGTGATTCCATTCCTGACCGGTAAGATGTGAGATACCTTCCGAAGGATCCATTTGTATAGAAACGATACTCTTCTGCCGTGGAAGTGTCTGCGCCCTTAACCCTCCATGTGCCAATTAGGCCATTCTTCAGAGTCGTCGCTTCTTCAGCGTCCAGCCCATCACCTTGGCGGGCGTAAATGGTCTCCTGCAATGTGAGGTGATTCCCAGATAGAGAGTAAGAATATGGCCTAAATGAGTGACTCATATTGCTGAGCACAATTGTCGAAGGGGAAATAACGTAGTAGAACCCCCATGTGGATTCACGACCATCCTCATAGGTGTATTGTCCGTTGTCCTTGAATACGTACGCATCCTTTGGCCCACTCCAAGTGCCTATAAACTGGCGGACAATCTCATCAGGAACTCTTTCCAACGTGAAGCCACTGCCCTTGAGCCTGCCGTTTTCGAACTCAAACGTGAAGCTTTCTGCGGAGTTCTCATACGGCTTTATGAGGATAGAGCCCGCCTCGCTATATTCGATTCCTCCGCGATATCGGTCTGAAGCCTGCCCATCGACGAGATGAACGTATTCCGACTCGCCGCCAGTAACAAGATTGGTCGAACCACCCGCGGTTACGTATGCAGTTCCTTTGAAGTCGAGCTTGAATACCCAGTCGCCATCGGTCGAAACCCAGGTGCCGTCAATGGCGTTATCTGCAGTTCTAGAGTGATCTTGCATGCCGTCTGAGGTTGGCGCTTCTTCTCGGCTGCCTCCTTCTTCAAGCGTGTTTGCAGCAGCAGAAGATGACATCTCTTGCCAATCGAAGTCTTCTCGAACCTCTAGAGATTTCGTATAGTCACCATAGAAGCTGTCTTCGACGAGTTGCGCATTCACACCTTCATCGAGGTTCGTGTAATAGGTCCCGACATCTTGGTTATCCACCGAGCCGTCATGGTCTATTGAGATCACTTTCTCAACTGAAGCCCCCTCTATGCGCAGAATCCGACAATGCCAGTCGAAGGCGCTGCTACCGCTCGTCTCCCAGATTGTTCCGTTTGATAGCACTTGCATCCCGCCCCGATATGCATGGTCGATCAGGCATATCGCAGAGCCAGAGGTATCGATGCCCCACACCGAACAGACCACTCGAGAATCACCATCACGCTCACCGTAGGAGATGATGAGCTCGGGAGTACCATTACCGTCAAGGTCCTCTAAAGCGTAATAGTGTGATGAGTTAGCAGTGTACCCTTGGTGATAATGGATTGTCCCGAAATTGCTCCTCAGCACTTCCTCGTATGCGGCTGGGATACCCTGGCTTCCTAAACCTACCATTTTCGTCGCTCGCTTCACCGCTGCTTCCGCATCAATCTGGCCCTTGGATACCCCAGTCTTGTCCGCATAGCTGCCAGACGCTGTCTCGCAGATAATCTCCTTGATTTGATTGCCCTTCAATTCGGGATTCGCTGACTTCACCAGAGCAGCAACGCCCGAAGCCATTGGCGTCGCCAGAGAGGTGCCAGACTTATAACCGTAGTCGCTGTATGGTATTGATGCATCACCCTCATCCGTCGTGCTGTAGATAGTGCTGTAAATGTCGGAACCGGGCGCAAGGACGTCTACACGCGAACCGCACGAGCTCGCCCAAGGCGGATCAGTATGTTCGCTTACTGCCAGCTCTCCGTTTGCAGTTTGCATCAGCGATCCAACAATCAGTATCCTTGAAGCGGCCTCATCGTCGGCTATGCATCCGAACATATCCCAATTTGCCAAGCCCTTTGTACCCTCGTTATCTGCGGACTTGCAGATTATGAAATCGTCATAGCCCTCTCGAACCAGAGCTTTGATGAAGTCTCCGCAATAAGCTGCATACTGCTGCATTTCCCATTGTGCCGCCGCTGCGTCTGCCCCGCTACCCGAGCTTGCCCTCTTCTGAACGTCGCCCGCCCACCGTGCGCTAATGTTGACCACATCACAATCGCAATAGACAATAAGGTAGGTCAGCCCGACCTCTAAGCCGTATTCGTCTGTAATCTTGGGATTGCCGTTGCTGTCCTTGCCGCCGCAGGAGTACCCGTAGAGACTTGCACCGTACGCGACCCCAACTGACCCTGACGAATTGCTCTCCGCACCGATTATTCCGGCTACGTGTGTGCCGTGATCGTCCTCATCAGCTAACCAACCCCGTCCGTGCTTAATGTCAAACTGCTCGTCTGAGCTAGGCAATGTCTCGACAATGGCATCGTCAAGATCTTCGTGATACGTGAAGAATTGGCTACACTCAAGCATTCCCACATGAACGTCATTGGAAGCCTTTACAATATCCCAAGCCTCCGGTGCCTTGATGCTTTCGAGGCCCCATGTCTTGCTTGGCTTCCCCTTTTCTGTGCCTTCTGTCCACGCTGGATCGTTTGTCCTCTCTGAGGGTTCGGCAACGAAGACGAAATTAGGGGTGCACTTTACTACACCCTCGGCCGATGCAATCGTATTGCACAGGTCCAAGACTTCCGAATAGCCCATGACCTTGTCAAGCCTAACCTGATATGAACCCGTCGCCGCTGCATGGCCAACAATCTCGAATGCAGCCACACCGCTATCGTACAGCACATCTCCTATGGGCACGCCGTCCTCGCAGTATATAACCACCTCATTGTCGACGTAATCGATTCCCGTATCCACGTCTTCTGCGAAATGGTTCTCGTTTGGCGCGTCATAATACAGGTTGTCCGAATAATGAATGGCTGAATTGGCGTTCGACCCCGCGGTACCATCGACGGGCGCATTCTTTACCTTGAACGTGAGGGCTATATAACCGGATATAGTCAATAGCAGAACAGAGATAGCAGCGATGAGAATGAACTTGGGCTTGTGCCTACGCGGCTGTTCATTCTTTGCTTGTCTTTCATGTGCAAGAGACTGCGGCTCCTGTCTGTCCAAGGCTTCTCCGCACTTCCTGCAGAACTTTGCGTCATCTCTGTTCTCGCTACCGCACTTCTTGCATCGCATGGCTCACTCCCGAACCTTATGGATGGGAGGCAGGGGTTTTCATGTCCCTACCTCCCGAAAGGACTTTGCATCAGAGATGCGGTAGCACTATGCCTCGTTGAAGAGATGCCTGCGCCTACCGAAGTAGATGTAGTTGGCTATGAAGAGGACGATACTACCGACGATGAGGCCAATTGTCCCGCCGGAAACAAGGTTCGAGTCAAACAGCGACGTGTGGAGCACGATACTAGCAACCAGGAGGTAGAGGATAGCGGCAATCGCGTTGACAAGGGGGAGGAAGAGGTAGATTCCAACAGAATCCGCCTTAAACTTCTTGAGCCCGAAGCGCGCGTACACCGTCAGGACGCCGACCACGATACTGGAAATGCCATACACTACATCAACGATCTTTAGCCCTGAGTAATAGCCGTAAACAAGGCTTGCGCTGTCACCATACTGCAGGCCGAGTATCTGAGTGACGCCGGAGACGAGGCCGCTGAGGCCACCGAGGAAACATTGGACATAAATGATGAACTTGTACCAGTTCATTCCCAGCCCCTCGCTTGTTGCCTGTGCCAGCTTTCGCTCGTAGAGCGTGCCTGGAATGGGACCTGGCAGTGGTACAAATCTAGGCTGTGGTGTAGGCCCTGGAATTGGAGCTGCCTCTCCTCCCGAACCGATGTTGTGGCCGCACTTGGGACAGAACTTGGCGCCGTCACTTACTTGGTTGCCACACTTAGGGCAGAACATTAATACCTCCTAAAACTGAGAGCAGTGAATGGACGTTATCTGACGCGTGGGCCGTTTAAGGACCAACGTACGAAGTGGACAACTTGACAGGCGTTGCCACCAAACAGGAGGGACCACGCCTAACCGCTGCGTCCCGCAATTCCGTTTGCATTGTCTCCGACAATGCCAAGAAGGAAGACCAGCGCGACAAATCATGAATGGTGATCATGCTTGCATAGGGGTTTGATGCATTTTTAACGTCCTTTGCGATATCAACCAGGGTAGTGTGCCGAAAGCTGGTGTCATCAATCCCGTCGCGAGCGGCAGGCCTTAGGCCTGCCCGAGCGGCGGGACGTCGCCCAGGATCGCGCATATG
>JAFUBE010000731.1 GCA_017460365.1 Eggerthellaceae bacterium | reverse complement strand
CCCGTATCCGATTGTGTACCATATAAGGGAAACGTTTCGTCACGAGAGGGGGCGGCTATGAAGCTAGCCGAAGTGCAGTTCAAGCTTTCCGAGGTCATCGACGCAATCGAAGGAGCTTCCGAAACCGTTCAATGGTTCGCGAACACCGAAACCGGCCAGGTCGATTGCTATGCCGACCCCGATTACTACGGCGAGGAGTACGAAGAAGATGCGTTCGAGGGGCCGGAGTGGCTTTCCATGCCCGACAGCCGCGATCGCGACGATTGGGGAGGCATGCAGGACTTCGCCTACGCACTCGGCGGGGATGAGGGCGAGGAACTTCTCGACGCCATTCACGGCAGGGGAGCGTTTCGGGCGTTCCGTCGGGCCGTGGAGGAAATGGGCGCGCTCGAGAGCTGGTATGCGTACAAAGACGAGCGGCTGTGCGGTATCGCCGTGGAATGGCTCGAGAGCCACGGCTTGTCATGGATCGACGACCGCCACGAGAACCGTAAGCGCGACTGGCGCGCCCTGCTGCCGGCCGTTTTGCGCATGCGCATCGAGCTCGACGTGCTCGACGTGCGGCTGAGCGTCTGCAAGTTCGACGCGCTTCCCTCAGGGTTGCCCGATAAGGGCTTCTATTCCATCGCGCGCACCGACGACGAGATTTCGGTCGTCTGCGAGACCGGCGCTTCATGCGACGGCGCTTCCGCTCGCGAAGACGGATGGCGCGCCTTCAAAGTGCGCGGGCCGCTCGACTTCGGGCTCGTCGGCATACTGGCGAAGATCTCGTCTGCGCTCGCCGACGCGGACGTGCCACTGTTCGCCCTATCTACGTTCGACACCGATTACATCCTTGTGAAAGAGGAAAACCTCGAAGCAGCCATCGCTGCCTTGCGCAGCTCGGGCTGTAGCGTGGCCGACTAAAGGCGCTTCGACGATGAGGCGTCTGGGCGCTCCATGCCAAGATGAAGTCGCGTACGGCTGATTCGCCTGCTGGGAGGATAGCATGCCGCTTACGATAGAGAGAAACGACCTTGCCGCCGTCGATGCAGATGCAATCGTGGTTGCGGCCAACGAAGACCTGCAGGTCACAGGCGGAGTGGGGGCGGCGGTCGCCGAGGCGGCGGGCTTCGCGGATATGCAGGCGGCATGCGATGCCATCGGGCATTGCCCGTGCGGGTCTGCGGTTTCAACGCCCGGATTCGCTTTGCGTGCGAAGACCGTCGTGCATGCCGTCGGGCCGATGTGGCACGGCGGCGCGCGAGGCGAGGTCGACGCGCTTCGGTCCGCCTACGATGCCGCGCTCGATTGCGCGGTGCAAGCCGGCGCCCGGTCGGTGGCGGTTCCGCTCATATCGGCTGGGACGTACGGGTTTCCCGCATCGGTGTCGCTGGCGGTGGCCCGCGAGGCCATACGGGCGTTCCTGAACGAGCACGACATCGACGTCAGGCTCGTGTTGTTCAGCCGCGAAGCGGTGGCCGCCGGCATCGAATCCTATCTCGACATCGCCGAGTACATCGACGACCATTATGCGGAAGCGCGCTTCGATCGAGCGGCGGAGCGAACGCGCATGCATGGTGCAGCGGGGGCGCCTCCCGCCGCTTCCGCCGCACCCAACGAAGCGCCTCGGGGTCCTCGGGGCCTGTGGATTCTCGACCGCTTGGGCAGCGCCGTCGACCGCGCCCAAGAACGTTTCGCCGGCGCGCCCTCCGATGCCGTCGAAGATGCGGTTTCCGAAGATGCCGCCATGGGGGCGGCGGCTGCCAAGGGCGCTGGTTCGAACAGTTTGGAGGACCTCCTTGCATCGCTTGACGCGCCGTTTTCGACCACGCTTCTCGCGCTCATCGACGAACGCGGCCTGAGCGATTCGCAGGTGTACAAGCGGGCCAACATGAGCCGGCAGCATTTCAGCAAGATCCGCTCCGACGAGGCATACCGGCCCACGAAAAAGACCGTGCTCGCGCTGTCGATCGCGCTCGAGCTCGATCTCGACGAGACGCGCGACCTGTTGGCGCGCGCTGGCTTCGCGTTGTCGAAGAGCAGCAAAGCCGATGTGATCGTGGAATATTTCATCGAGCGCAACAACTTCGACATATTCGAGATCAACGAGGCGCTTTACGCTTTCGACCAGCCGATTCTCTAATCCGCCCACAATGTCAACCGGCAGTTGACCCGACGCGCCCCCGTGCGGCGTAGAGTCGTTCCCGTAAGCAGCGGCTGGCCGAATGCCCCGCACGACGGAAAGGACTCATCATGAAAAAGGGACTGACCGAGCTCGTGTTCGTAATCGACAGAAGCGGGTCGATGGGCGGCTTGGAAAGCGATACGATCGGAGGCTACAACGCCACGCTCGACGCGCATCGCAAGGAAGAAGGGGAGGCGGTCGTGTCGACGGTCCTGTTCGACAACGAGACCGTGGTGCTGCACGACCGCTTGCCGATCGAAGAGGTGAGGCCCCTCACGCAAAAAGACTACTGGGTGCGCGGTTGCACGGCGCTGCTCGATGCCGTAGGAGGCGCCGTTCACCACATCTCGCGCGTGCACGGGTATCTGCCCGAGGAGTACCGACCGGAACACACCATCGTGGTCATCCCGACCGCTGGCCGGGAGAACGCGAGTCGCGAGGATTCTTACGACCAGGTGACGTCGTGGATCGCGCGGAAAGAAAGCGAGGGCGGGGATTTCCTGTTCTTGGGGG
>JAFUBE010000730.1 GCA_017460365.1 Eggerthellaceae bacterium | reverse complement strand
CGTCCGCCTCGATGCCGAGCTCTTCGGATAGACCGGCTTTCAATGACGGGACGAACGTGTTCGCCAGGTAGTCATCCGTGCGCTCGATAGTTTCAAGCTTGAACTTGTCCTGCTTGGTATTCGAGCGCTCCTCCTACGGCTCGTTCAAGCCGTAGCCGATGAGGCGCCAGTCCAGGATGAGGTCGACGTCTTCCGAGAAGCGCTCGATGAGCCCGAAGGCTTTGGACAAGCTCGTGCCGCCTTTGAAGATGATGGAGCCCTTGAACTCGCTGCGATGGAACAGGTAGTCGAGCAGGTAGCACACCCAGAGGTCCTTCTCCAAAATGGCTTCCGATAGCCCGGTCTCGGATACTCCGAGCTCGATGATGGCGGCTCGCTTGGAATCATCCTCAGTCACAACGCTTAGCATCCCTTGGCCTCCTTCACATTCTTCGCGAATCCAATCACCCAGGCCGTCGAGTTACGGGTCTCGTCGTAGAGCGCCTCGATCTCCTTGTCGCTCAAGCGGGCGGCAATTTTTGCGGCAACCTTATCGTCGGCTGCATCCTTGCCAATTGCCTTGAGGGCCTGTATCACCAGGCACGTGACCGGTGAGCAGTCGAGGAGGTCCCTGTTCGCCCGGTGCTTCATGGCTATTGAGAACTTGCCGTACTGGTAAGTCTTGTACGGTCCGCTGCTCACGTACTCGTAGACCGCGGGCACTTGAGTGTCGAGCCCTAGGCGGTTGAGGGCAGTGTCGCCAGAGGGCGCGATTACCCACTTGTTGTTGCGTGCGATGGCATGCGCGACCGCATCGGGCGGAGGCGGCACGTCGGCGTCGAGCTCCTCGACGCGCTTCGGTTTTGCGTACACCCCGCGCATGGCGCGCATGATGTCGCCGCGCTTCGCCATGCGGGACAGCACGGCGTTTGCGTTGTCCACGCTCGCGATATCGTAGAAGTCCGACGGAACGAACACCGAGCCGGGCTTTGCCTCGGCTATCCGCTTTTCGATGTCTGCTGCAATGGACATAGCCAACCCCTTCACTCGTTAATTGTCAGAAAAAGTATATATAATATCTGACAAATTGCAACAGAACCTCTGAACCTTAAATCACAAATAACGGCTGGTATTGGTGATTTTGACCTCCCCCAATCGGCATCAGGCACGCTTTCGCTACGTCAGCTCCAACGACTCGAATTCGTTGCGCATGAAGCGCAAGCGGGCGATGCTCTTCACGATGTGCCGTGGCCGCAGTACCGCTTCCCGTAGTCGAGACGCCGCTCGATCTGGTCGAGCTAGACTTCGGTCGACATGTTCGCCATGCTCAGATAGTATTATAATGTACTCATTAATATATGCAATAAATTAAGGATAACTATGGAAGCAAAGATAACATACGCATTCATCAACCTCGAGGGCGCTTCGCAATTCGGCGAGGCAATCAGGCGCTTCCGCAAGCTCCGTGGGCTCACCCAGCAACAGCTTGCCGATCTCGCGGGATGCTGCATCATGTATGTCTCGCAGCTCGAACGCGGCAAGGAGACGGCCGAGCTCGGCAGGGCGCTCAAGATACTCGACGCGCTCGACGACGACATCTCGTTTACCGACCGGAAGGGCAAAGGCTAGCTGGGCATCTGCGCTTTTCGGCTACCCGAGAGAGGCGCGAGAGAGGGGCTCCGCATGGCGAAGAAGAGAATTGTCGCGCGCGTTTACACCTGTGGGAGGTTCGGGAAGGGCTGGCGCGAGACGCTCGATCAGGACAACCCGTTCCTGTACTCGGAAGGGCGCTACCCGACGAAGATCACGAAAGAGGACCTGCCCGAGGATTACATCAAGATTCACAGCCGTTCCATCTGGTACATGACTGGGTACCTGAAAACCTCGGGAATCGCCGACATGGACTACACGTGGGTCAAAGAGAACCACCTCTTCAAGGACGACCGCGTCTACATCTCCTACAACGAGAAGCTGCGAACGGAAAGGAGCAGATGGGGCTTCGAGGACGTCGTCAACTATGACGTAAGCATCTCCGGCAACAACATCGTCGACATCGTCCTAGCAGCTGAGAAGCACTCGGGATTCGACACCTCGAAGGTGCGCGCAAAAATAGAGGAGAAGAGGGTTTGGCTTCGCGACCATGGACCCGATTGCTACGCACGCGCCGTTGGCGAGGACAGGGACATTTTCGAGCTCTGGATAGAGCGGGGCTACGTCGATGGCAAGCTGGTTTCGCTGTAGCGATACCTAGTAGCATGTTGGTTAGCCGAGGATGTTGCGAGGACGGTGTGGTTAGCGAGAAGGTAAGGGCGTACACCGACGAGCACTCCTTCTGCTCGGAATACCTGTTCAAGGACTGGGGGCATTCCTCCTCGTTTTCCGGTCG
>JAFUBE010000729.1 GCA_017460365.1 Eggerthellaceae bacterium | reverse complement strand
GGAGAGCTCATCCGACGTCCTGATCACGCAAGCGCCGCAGACGAAATGCGAACCGCTGGACAGGATTCCGCCATCGAAGCTCGCAAGATAGTCGTTTCGCTTCTCGGCCCCGCTCTCGCCTAGGTGCACCTCAACGGCTCTGCCGCCGTTCGTGTCGATAGCCAGATAGGCAGCTGGCTGTGCCAAACTCTCTTCGTGAACGCACGATTAACGGTTTCAATGAGCAAATGAGATCGCCAACCGATCGAGGGCGGAACTCGACGTTGGGGAGAATCCAGTCGGCACGCAGAATCGATGAGGGTATTTTTCCTGAGGTCGAGCGGCTCACAAAGGCAAGTGTCAAGCAGCGCAGTGTCTAACTGGGCTTATTTGAACCCACACCTGTCGGCATCCAATCTGCCGATCTTCTTCAGGAAGCGCTTGCGGATGTTCTTATGGTCATCGGCGAACATCTCGTCGGTGTCGGTCTGCAGTCCATTCGAGAACTTGTAGTCGAGCAGCGCGAACCCGCAGAACATGTCAGCTATCTGGCAAAGGCGGTACTTCCTGTAGCGCACGTCGGTCTTGAACTCCACGGCGACAGATGAAAGGCAATCCGCGAACGACTTGCGCAGCGCTTTGCCGACAGGCTTCTGGCCGTTGTCGTAGTAGACCTTCACTTTGTCGAACTGCTGGAAGAACTCCAGATGCCCGTTCAATAGGGCCTTCACGTCCTTTTCCATCTGTTCACACAATCGCGTGGCTATTGTCGACGGATCGGGGCTCTTCCCGCGCATGCCGTAGTTCTTCTTCTCGTAAACGAAGGTCTTGTGGACGACCGGGCAACGTACTGCGAATTCGTGGAAATACGAGAGCATTTTCGCCCTGTCGGCAATCGACAACGTGGCGTAATCGCCCTCGCCGCCCATCAGCGGCTGCATGTGGAAGGGGACATTGGATAGGCTCGCGCTCGTCAAACGCGCTTCGTAAGCTGCGATGTTATCAGCCAACGAGGTGCTTTGGTTGTGGAACACGAGGGTCAGCATGTAGTACTCGGAATCAGTGCCGGTATCCCCGGCTTCATCTATGAAAACGCTGTATTCCAAATCCACACGCTCCTTGGAAACAGAAAGGGCGGAGATCCCTCCGCCCGACTTTGACGGGCCCAACCCCGAAGGGCTAACCCGACATCTTTTATACCATGTTCGCGCCGAAGCGGCAAGGATGGGGACCCGTTGTCGGTGAACCGTTACGAATGCCCGTCAAGCGCTCAGCGGGCGGCCATGATCCGAGCAGTAACCGCCCGCCAGCTTGCCTAGCAAGGTGCAATTGTCAGCTCGATCATGTCGATCTGGTCGCGGTCGTTGCCGGCACCGTCGTCGTCATCGTCGTACTCCCACTTTCCCCAGGCGGCGCTCTTGCCCATCCAGTGAACCCGGTACATCGCGGCGTAGTAGCCGGTCTCCTCAGGATGGGGTGTATCGTAGAAAACGGTTAAGCCGATCAGCTTGTCTCCCTTCATGTTCTTGGTGAACCACCCATTGGGCCCCAGGCTTCCGCCCTCGAACTCGATGTCGACGATGCCCTTGCCGGGGATCCCGGCGAACGTGTCACCGGAGCCGCCATCGTCGCGCGGGCCAACACCCAGTCGAGCCACACCTTCTTCTTACCGTCCATCACCGCCACGCGGTAGCGCGGCATCGGCGGGCCGCCCTTCCCGTCGGAGGCCGCAGGAGCCGCAGGAGCCGCCGGAGAGGCACCGCCGTCGGCCTTGCCGTTATAGTGCAAGATCCCGTCCCACGCCTCGTAGCACCCGTGGATGCTGCTCTCGCGCCCGGTCTGGTCACCGGGCTGCCCGTCTATGGTCCCGTTCTCGGATATCGAGAACTCTCCCAGCAGGTCGGCCGAGCCGTCGTTCTGGATGCACATCGCCGTGTGGCTCTCCTCGTCCAGGTAGATGTCGCCCGGCTGCGCGTTGAAGCTCATGGGCTTCCATGAGAACAGCCCGCTGCCCACGAACACGCCGCGCATGTCGCCGGTGTAGTGGTAGCGCGTAATCTTGCCCTCGTATTATCCGAAGTTCTTCGCTATGGGCAGCCGCAGGGTGAACGCGCAGGTAGACCGAGCACGACGCGCCCTGC
>JAFUBE010000728.1 GCA_017460365.1 Eggerthellaceae bacterium | reverse complement strand
CGCCACCGTCGCTGGCTTTACCACCCTGTTAACATCGGCTGGGCTTGCGCCGCCCAAGCCGGAAAGCCTCATTAGCTGCGAGCTAATTTGAAAGTCTTTGGGGAATTCTTGACTGGTTCTGTTTCTGCTGGTCGGGCGATGCGTTTCATTAGCTAATCGGCCTTCCGAGCGATTTCAATCAAGAAAGAATCAAGAACTGTGCCGTTCGTGGTTCCACGCCTGGTCTGGGCGCTTTTCTCGATGCCTACAGTTTACATGAACTCCATCTGCATGAGCTCCATCGCGGCGCGTTTGGCGTCGACGTTCACATGCGTGTAGATGTCCATGGTGGTGCGCGCGGAGCTGTGCCCAGCGAGCTTCTGCATGACCGCCGGGTGCACGCCGCTGGCCGCCGCGCGTGACAGGAAGCTGTGCCGGAGCTCGTGCAGCGTCCAGTCGTCGAGGCCGTATTCTGCGCGGTGCTTCGTCCACCATCCGGTGAGCGACGCCGGCAGAGGGCGCACGCCGTATTGGTCGGCTGCGATGGGATAGGCGGGCTTCACCTCGTAGTGCTTGCCGTCGAGCTCCACCGTCCCGGCGGGCCATTCCCCGTCGCGCTTCTTGACCTGGAACACGCTTTCGGACTCGTTCTCCACCAGATCCGCCGCCTGCTCGGCCTTGCGGGCCATGAGTGCTTCGGAGAGCTTGCCCGGCATGGGCAGCACGCGCTCGCCGGCCTTGGTCTTGGTTGACTTGAGCCCACCGTAATCGTCGCACGAGCAGTGCACATCTATGGTGTTGCGCTCGAAATCGATGTCGCCCCACGACAGCGCGAGCGACTCGCTGCGACGGAGGCCGAGCGCGGCGCACAACAGCACTGCGCACTGCATGCGGTCCTTCGGGTCGAGCGCGGCCATGAGGTCGCGGTAGGCCTCAGGCGAGAGCGCCCTGCGCTCCTTGGTGTCGCGGCGAGGGATCGCCATCTTGTCCAGCGGGTTCGCGCCGATGACGCCCTTATCGCTGGCGTCCTCGAACACCAGCCACACGATCTTGTTGACGTCGTTGAGCGACGTTCCGGAGATCTTTCGGCCGCTGCGCGACTTGCCCGCACGGAGGTCGGCGTATGCGGTCTCGATGACCTGCGTGGTGATCTCCTGCATCTTCATGGACCCGATGAGGTAGCCGACCATGCGCAGCTGCGCCTTGAACGAATCGGCGCTGCGCTTCTCTATCTCGCCGGCGGCCAGCCGTGTCTCAACGTAGTGCTTGCCGTACTCGTCGAATGTCCAGCTGTTGCGCGTGACGATGTCGCCGTTCATGACCTTCTCGCGGAACTCGCGAAGCGCCTCCTGCGCCTCGGTGTAGGTGCCCTGGAAGTTCATGGCCTTCTGGCGGTACCGCTGCTTCGGCTTCTTGGGCTTGGGCTCTTCTTCTGCGTCCGCGGCCTCTTCCTCTGCGTCCTTCACATCGCTTTCCGGCATGCCGTGGGGGTCGCGGCCGATGGAGACGACAAGGCGCCATTTGCGGCATTTGTTGCGCGGTTTCTTCTTGCCGTCCTTGCCCTTCTCCAGCGCGATTATGCTGCCGTTGCCGTATCCGTTGGCCATTACTCCCACCTCCTCTGCTGGGCCACGACGTGCTCTCTGTATTCGATGAAGTCCAGGTACTCGTCCAGGCGGCTGCGGCTCGATGGCGTGAGCGCGTTGTACATGCGCTGGACCCTGGAGGCCTCGTTCTCGTCGGATTCGCGGCCGACGACGAGGTCGATGGAGCATCCCAGGGCGTCGGCGATGCGCCAGGCCGCCTTCATGGGGATGCCTGTTTCCGGGCCGTCGGGCTGGCGCTCGTAGCGCGCGTAGGTGGGCGCTGGTATGCCGAGCCTTTCGGCGAACTCCTTGCCGCTGCGGAAGCCGGCTTCCCGCCGAAGCTGCTGCAGCGTTCTTCTGCCGCTGACCGGGCGGCCGTTCTCGGTCGTCTCCTCTTTCAATGGCATAATGTAGCCACCGTCCTTTCGCTGTTTACCGGGTTAGGACGTCAGGGTCCGTCGGCGTTACCAGCACCGGCGGGCCCGCTTTGCTCTCGGCAGCTACCGCTCGGCGCGCAAATCGACGACCGCGTACTCGACGCGATCGCCCGCACCCGCGTGCATGCTGTCGTATGCCGCCATGATTCCTTCCACCACCCCCTCGATCTTGGCGTCGGATTCCTCCTCCAGCTTGCGCCGGAGCTCTGCGACCTTCTCCTCGTCCGGGTCCTTGACCGTGCGGATTGCGGCCTCGCAGCGCCGCTCGATGGCGTCGGCCTCGGCGGCCGTGGCCATGTCGAGGGCGAACTCCTCGAATGCCGCGCGCATGTCGTCGCTTGTGCCGAGGAACATGAAGCTCTCGTCGGCCCTGCCCTCGTCGAGGGACTCCAGGAACTGCAGCTCGAGCTTGCGGGCGTCCTTCATGTAGACGCGGGCGAGCTCGGACTGGCGCAGCTTCCTCGCCCGGTCCTCGCGCATCTCGGCCATGTTCAGGAAGTCGTCGACGAGCTGCTTGCCGTCGTCGGAGAGCGCGTCGTAGCGGCGCTGCATGTCGCCGCGCACGGCGTCGGGCTCGGCCCTCTCGCGGCCGACGATGGCGTCGATGCTGCAGCCGAGCGCGTCGGCTATGGTGAACGCCGCCTTCATCGGGATGTTGGTGTCGGGGCCGTCGCCCGACTGCTCGTAGCGGGCGTAGGTCGGGGCAGGCACGCCGATGGACTCGGCGAAGGCCTTCGCGGTGGGCCAGCCGGCCGCCTTGCGCAGCCTCCTCAAGCTGTTGTCTTCCATGCTCGAACCTCCGAGTTGTGGACGAACCGTGTAAGCATAATCATCCTAAGTGGGCCTAAATAATATCAAGTAGTCATATGAATTGCAATACATGAGAATCATAAATATTGCCACTTATCAGTATTTAATCGCATGTGCTAAGATTCCGTATCACTTACTAATCGTTACCGCCGAAACGCAATCGTTCGGCGCGAGACCCGCGAAAGGGGGATGAGGATGTCTAGGAAGCAGACGATGCGCGTGAGGCCGGACATGGAGTACGAGGAGATCCCGAGCCTTCTGACGACCGCCGAGGCCGCCGTCGTGGTCGGCAAAAGCCAGAGCGCCATCCAGGAGCTGATCCGCCGGGGCAAGCTGGAGGCCCAGAAGATCGGCGGCGAGTACCGCGTGCGCAAGACCGCGCTTTTCGCGTAAGGGGGCGCCATGCTGAGGATCGAGAGGATATGCGAGAAGTACGGCACGCAGGCCATGATCGCCGCCAAGACCGGCATCGGCAAGCCCGCCGTCTCGCGCATCGTGCGGGGGCTGGAGCCACCGTACCCCAAGCGCGGGCGAGCGATCGCCGACGCCGTAGGATGGCGCGGCGACTGGCGCGAGCTGTTCGAGCGCGAGGAAACGGAGGACGATCGGATATGACGGGGAAACATAGACGGCGACCCGCAGCGGGAACTTTGGCCGGTTGCACGCTGCGAGCCACCTTGGACGGGAACGCCGGGCGTTCCAGGGCGGATTATACCCTTTGCCGCATACATCGCGAATCCCGGGCGGTGCGACATGGTTAGCGAGCGCGAGCGCGACGATCTGCGCGCCATGATGCCCGACCTGCTGCGCGAGCGCTGCGGCGTCACCGACCTGCGGCGGTCCTTCAAGTGCCCCTCGCCGGGGCACGACGATTCCGACCCGTCGGCGCACTACTACGAGGACGGCCACACCGTGCACTGCTTCGGGTGCGGCAGGACATGGGACGTGTTCTCGCTGGTCGGCGAGCTCGACGGCATCGACTCCTTCCCCGAGCAGGCCAGGGCCGTGGCGGAGGCCGTGGGCTACCGGCTGGACGAGACCCCGGAAGCCCGCGCGAGCCGGCCACGGCCCAAGCCGAGGCCCAGGCCCCTGTTCGACGAGCCCAGGGAGGCCGGCGCCCAGGACGTGTTCGAGCAGTGCGGCCGCGCGTTCGGCGACCTCTACGCGCCAGGGAACGAGGTCGGAAGGCGCTACCTTCGCTACCGCGGCCTCGACGACGTGGACGCGGCGAAGTGGGCGCTCGGTTTCGTGCGGGACCCCAGGTCGATCATGCGCCAGTTCAGCGTGAGCGAGCTCGAGTCGCTGGGGTTCATTACGATACCGTTCTTCACCGACTCCACCTTCTCGCGCGTGAACTACGTCATGGTCCGCACCATCAGCCGGGGGAAGGTGAGGAACAAGGAATGGCGCCCGAAGGGTGTGGCGTCGCCGCTGTGGAACGAGTGGATGCTGCGGGAGTCGCTTCCCGTGGTGTACGTGACCGAGGGGCTGATCGACGCGATGGCCCTCTCCAAGTTCACCGGCAAGCCCACGATGGCGCTCGGCGGCGTGGCCAACGCCAAGCGCTTCTCCCAGGTGCTCTACCACACGCCTGCCGGCAAGCGCCCGGGGAAAGTGGTCGTGTGCATGGACTGCGACGAGGAGGGCCGCAAGGCGACCGGGCGCATGTGTCGCGACTTGGTGAAGATCGGGGTCGTGCACGCGGTGCTCCCCGAGTACCCTGGCGGGGCCAAGGACGCGGACGAGTGGCTGATGAGGACCAAGGGCGAGAAGTGGGACTTCGAGGAGTACGAGGGCAGCATCCCCGGCTTCGGGCCGCTCTACCGCACGAGGTGGCGCGATGATGGCTAACGACGCGTACATGCGCGAGATCGAGGAGGCGGAGGCTGCGGCTTCCGCTTCTTTCGTCTCCGGGGAAATTGCGGCAACTTCCGCCTTGCCCCCGGTGGTGCCGGCGATCGTGTACCGCGACAAGCTTCCGGCGATGCCCGAGGTCATCATCGAGGGCGTGCTGCTGGAGGGCCACAAGATGCTGCTCACCGGCCCGTCGAAGGCGAACAAGACGTGGTGCCTGATAAACCTGGCCATCAGCGTGGCCACGGGCGGCTACTGGATAGACTTCGCGTGCGCCAAGCGCAAGGTGCTCTTCATCGACCTGGAGACCGACGCCCGCACGCTGCAACGGCGCATTTCGAGGGTGGCGGAGGCCAAGAGCGCGGACGCCGCCGAGGTGGCCGCGAACATGTTCGTGTGGCCCCTTCGCGGCAAGTCGTTCGGCCTGTCCCAGATAGTCGACGAGCTGTTCGCCCGCTACGAGCCGGGCGCCTTCGGCATGGTCATCATAGACCCGGCCTACATGGTGCAGGACGGCGACGAGAACAACGCGCACGACATCCGCGAGTTCTTCAGCGTGCTCGACCGCCTGTGCGTGCACATGGGCTGCACCGTCGTGATTTCGCACCACCACAGCAAGGGCGCCCAGGGCCTGAAGAGCGCCATCGACCGCGGCAGCGGCAGCGGAGTGTTCGGGCGGGCGCCGGACGCCGTGGTCGACATCACGCAGCTGATCGTGGAGGGCGGCACGTACCAGATGGCGCGCGAGGTCAAGAAACTTGCGGCAACAGACGACCTCACGGGGTGGCGCATGAGCTTCACCCTGCGCGAGTTCCCGAGGAAGGCCCCGCTCGACGTGTGGCACGTCTTCCCGTTGCACATACCCGACACGACCGAGCTTCTGGCCGACTGCAAGCCCGACTACGGCACCGGCAGTGAGCAGAGGCGGATGAAGCAGGAGGCCGAGGCGTTGGCCAAGGTCGCCGAGGTCGATGCGCTCTGCACGCGCCTGATGGGCGATTCCGATTCCGTCTTGCGCGAGGAGGTCGAAGCTGCGCTGGGATGGTCGACGCCGACGCTGAACAAGTGGCTGGACAAGAGCCGCCGCTTCATGCGCAGCGTGCCCGCCGGCGGCGGCAAGGCGGTGGTCGTGAAGAGGCCCATGGAGGAAGACGATGCGTAGCCCCAAAGCCCCTAAGATTTTGCCCTTTCGGGGGTCGAAAGAAACCCTTATATATAGGAATCTTTTTGGGGAGGGGGATGTGTGTCGGGGCGGGGGCTCCCCGACAACACACCCCCGCACCCTTCCCGCGACGGCACGGGGCGGCAAGGAAATCCATCACCTGTGCGCCGGGCGGCGGTCGCCATGGTGAGGCGCGCGGGAGACGAGTGGAGCATGCGCGAGGTGGAGCTGATGCGCGAGCTCGGGCACCTGGGCGCCCACGAGGTGCAGCGGGCGCTCCTGGCGGAGTGCGGAACCAGGCGCACGATCCGCTCGATCCAGATCCAGGCGAGCAGGTTCCACGTGAGCCTCAAGGTGCGGCCCGTGTGCCCGGAGTGCGGAGTCGTGGGCGTCAGGCTCAACCGCCAGAGCGGGATGTGCCCCGCCTGCACCGAGCGCATGCACCTGGCCGAGGAGGTGGCCTTCAACGAGGTGCTGCAGCGCGAGCGCGAGGAGAAGGCAAGCGAGGCCGAGGTCGAGGAGATCGCGCGCGAGCGGGCGGCCATGAGGACGAGGAATAGCCGCCTGTG